>PMKA01000137.1 GCA_003157575.1 Opitutia bacterium | reverse complement strand
GTGCGAAGGCTGGCGCGGTTCGACCGTGCTCACCGCAGGCAGCGCCCTCCCAGAGGAAAATGAACGCGCCAGAAGGGAAAAGCATGCGCGCCGCGCCAGGCCCAACGTGCGTTACGCGCCCGCTGTCACGGGAGAGACGTTGGGCTGCCGGCAGCGGTCCCTGACGCGCTGGTAGATGTCGTCGAAGGACAGCCCGCAACTCGCGCGGAGATCGTCGACGCTGCTGCCGTGCTCCACAAAACGGTCGGGCCATCCAATGCGTTCCACGGGCACCTGGCAGTCCGCTTCCTGGAGCGCCTCGAGGACGGCGCTGCCAAAGCCGCCGGCGAGCACGTTGTCTTCCATCGTGACGAGAAGGGGGATGCACGCCGCCTGACTGAGGAGAAGAGTGCGGTCGAGCGGCTTGACGAAGCGGGCGTTGACGACGCCGCACGACACACCCTCTTCGAGTTCAAGCTTTTCGGCGATCTTGATTGCCTCCGGCACCAGCGGGCCAAGCGCCCAGATCATCAGGTTCGATCCGGGCCGCAGGAGCTCGGCCTGGCCGATGGTAATGACGGCCGGATCGGCCTTCACAGGAACACCTCGGGCCGCGCCCCTCGGATAACGGATGAAGACGGGTCCGTCGTGCTGCAGGCCGGTGTGCAGCATGTCGACGAGCTCGTCCTCGTCCTTTGGCTGCATGACCACGGCGTTCGGAACGCACCGGAGGAAGGTGAGGTCGAACAGGCCGTGATGCGTGGGACCGTCGTTCGGGGAGAGTCCGGCCCGGTCGATGCAAAAGACCACCGGCAGGTTTTGCAGGCAGACGTCGTGGATGATGGGGTCGTAGGCGCGCTGGAGAAACGTCGAGTAGATGGCGCACACCGGCTTGAGGCCCTTGACGGCCATGCCGGCGGCGAAAAGCACCGCGTGCTCCTCCGCGATGCCCACGTCGAAAAACTGCCGGGGGCATTCCGCGGCGAGGGCGGAAAGCCCGGTGCCGCTCGGCATCGCGGCGGTGATGCCGACGATCCGCCCGTCGGCCTTCGCGAAGCGCACGAGCGCCTGGCCGAAGACATCCTGGTAATTGGGCGGCGTGCCGGCGGCGGGCTTCCGGCTTTCGCCCGTGACCGGGTCGAACGATCCGAGCCCGTGGAATTTCTCCGGGGCCTTCAACGCGGCATCGAGCCCGAGTCCTTTCTTGGTCAGGACATGGAGCAGGATGGGGCCGTCGCTGTTCTTGGCGAATTCGAGGTTCTTGACGAGCTCGTCGATGTTGTGGCCGTCGATCGGACCCAGGTAACGCAGGCCGAATTTCTCGAACAGGCTGGACTCGACAAAGAAATCCTTGGTCTCCCGTTTCCATTTCAGCCACGTCCGGTGCATTTCCTGTCCGTGGGGCAGCCCGGTGAAGAATTTCTCCAGATCGTGGTGGATCTTGTTGTAGGCGGGACTTGTGCTCAGCCGGTTGAGATATTTCGCCATCGCACCGACGTTCCGGGCGATCGACCACTCGTTGTCGTTGAGAATGACGATCAGGCGCTTGGTGCAGGCGACGACGTTGTTGAGCGCCTCCATCGTGACGCCGCACGTGAACGCCGCGTCGCCGCAGATGGCGACGACATGTTCGTGGGAGCCGCGCAGATCCCTCGCCGTGGCCATTCCCAGCGCGGCGGAAAGGGCGGTGCCCGCGTGTCCGGCGCCATAACAGTCGTGTGGACTTTCCGTCCGGCAAAGGAAACCGCTCAGGCCGTCGGAATGCCGCAGCTGTCGGAAGGCCGCGCCCTTCCGTCCGGTCAGGAGCTTGTGCGCGTAACCCTGGTGGGAGACGTCGAAGACGAACTGGTCCTCCGGGGTGTTGAAGACCCGGTGAAGCGCCACCGTGAGTTCGACGACGCCGAGGTTGGGCGCGACATGGCCGCCGTTCTGGGAGGTCGCGGCGATGATCTCCTCTCTCAGCTCGGCGGCCAGGCGCGGCAGCTGGGCGGCCGGAAGCGCCTTCACATCGGTCGGGCTGCGGATTTGATCCAGCAGCCGCGGAGCAGGGGGAGTTGAGGCGGTGGCGGAAACGGAGGGATTCATCCCGGAATTGGAGGACATGCCGCGTGCGGTCCGGTCAGGCGCCGCGTTCAGCGTCGAAAGGCGCGAATGCGACGCCGTCCTTCTGCTTCTTCAGCTGCTCGATCTTGATCTCCGCGTCTTTCAGGCGCGCCTCGCACAATTTGAGCAGCTTGTTGCCCTCCTCGAATCTGGCCAGCAACTCGGCCAGAGGCACGTCCCCGGATTCCATCGATTCGACGATGGATTCGAGCCGGGCGAGCGCCGTTTCGAAGGTGAGCTTGGCGGTCTTGTCGTCTGATTCCACGGCGGCACACGATGCGCCCCCCGGCTGGGATTTCAATTCTTTCCCGAGAGGGGTGAATTTTTCCTTCGCCCGCGGCGGGAATACCGTTGAACTGGATTCATGGTGTTAACGATCGTCGCGATCCTGATCGTCATACGGTTGGCCGCCCAGCTCTGGCTCAACGCACTGAATGCCTCCGTGGTGCGCCGCCACGCGAGCGAGCCGCCCCCGGCGGTGGCTGCCATCATGGACGGTGCGACGTATTCCAAGGCGGTGGCCTACACCCGGGCCAAACTCCGCTTCGGATCGATCGAGGAGACGTGGGCCGCACTCGTGCTTGCGGCGGTGATCTTCAGCGGCGCCCTGCCGGCGCTCGACACACTGTTCCACGCGTGGGCCCCGCGCGCGGCGTGGAGCGGCGCCTGCTATCTGCTCGCCGTCGGCCTGCTGCTCAGCCTGCCCGGACTGCCGTTCGACTGGTGGGGACAGTTCCGCCTGGAGGCGAAGTTCGGATTCAACCAGAGCACCCTCCGGCTTTGGGCGGCGGACAAGGCCAAGGAACTGGCGTTGATGCTTGGAATCGGTTTCCCCCTCCTGTGGGCGCTGCTCGGCCTGGTGCGCCTGACCGGCGGGACCTGGTGGCTTTGGGGATTCGGGCTCCTCTTCGGATTCCAGCTCCTGATGATGGTGCTCTACCCGAGGATCATCCTGCCGTTGTTCAACAAGCTTACGCCGCTTGCCGACGGAGAGCTGCGCACGCGCCTGCTCGCGCTCGCGGACCGCACCGGATTCCGCGCGCAGACCATCGAGGTGATGGACGGCAGCAAGCGTTCCGCACACTCCAACGCCTTTTTCACCGGCTTCGGGCGGTTCCGCCGCATCGTGCTCTACGACACCCTTGTGGCCCAGCTTGCGCCCGGGGAGCTGGAGGCGGTGCTGGCCCACGAGATCGGGCATTACAGGCGCGGCCACATTCCGAAGACGCTGGCCGTGGCCGCCGCGCTCCAGCTGGGCGGATTCGCCCTCGTGGCATCGCTCGCGCGCGGCGGCTGGTTCAACGCCGCCTTCGGGTTCCCCGCGGACGACCTGGCGCCGACGTTCCTGCTTTTCGGCCTGCTCGGCGGCCTTGTGACTTTCTGGTTCTCGCCGGTGTTCAACCTTGTGTCGCGAAAACATGAGTACGAGGCGGACGCCTTCGCCCGGGAGGCGGTGGGCGGCGCCGGGCCGCTGGTGGGCTCCCTTCGCAAGCTGGCGCAGAAGAACCTGAGCAACCTCACACCGCATCCGCTCTACAGCGCTTTTTACTATTCCCACCCCACGGTCGCAGAGCGCGAACAGGCGCTGGCCGGGAAGGACTGAGGCGGCGAGCGGAAGGTCCGAGATGAGCGGGTGCGCGAAGGCATCGATTTACCGGCTGCTGGGCGTCCTGCTGGCGGAGTTGATCGCCGCCGGGTGCGCCTGCGCCGCCTCCATCACGATCGCCACCTACAACGTGGAGAACTACGTCGCCACCGACCGCCGCGTCGACGACGTGTACCGTCCGGCGTATCCGAAGCCGGAGGCCGAGAAGACGGCCCTGCGCGCGGTCATCCGCGCGCTCGATGCCGACGTGCTTGCGCTGCAGGAGATGGGGCCGCCGGGCTATCTTGAGGAATTGCAGCGCGATCTTCGCGCCGAGGGGCTCGATTATCCCCACGTGACGCTGGCTGAGGCCGCCGATGCCGAGCGGCATGTGGCCGTGCTTTCGCGGATACCTTTCGGCCGCGTGCAGGTGCATTCCGATCTGGGCTTCCGGTATTTCGGAGGCCAGGCGAGGGTCAAGCGCGGCCTGCTTGAGGTCGCCGTGAACGTCGACGGCGCCGAGCTGACGCTGTTTGTCGTGCATCTGCGCAGCCGCTTCACCGAGCGTCCCGACGACCCGGGCGCGGCCGTCTTCCGGGCAGGAGAGGCGGGCGCGGTTCGCGATTTCGTGCTCCGTCGCTTTCCGGACCCCGCGGCTTCGCACTTCGTGATCATGGGCGACTTCAACGACACGCGTGACAGCAAGCCGTTGCGCCTGTTCACCCGGCGGGGATCCACGACGATCGCCTGCCTGACAAAGGCGGCCGATCGGAACGGGGAGACGTGGACGTACGGTTACCGCAAAGAAGAGACCTATTCGCGGATCGACTACATCCTCGTATCGCCGGCATTGGAGCGGGCGGCGGCCGGCGGAGCCCGCGTTTACGACGGACCCGGTGTGCGCGAAGCCAGCGACCACCGGCCCGTCGTCGTGAGGCTTGAGCTGGCGGGCGCACCGGCGGGCGGCGAGGCCTCCGGAAAGCCAGGGAAGAACGGCTGATTCAGATCCGCGATCCGGATGAGGTCATCTGCACCTCAAATGGTCAACACGCCCGTACCTCAATTTCGTGGCGGCGGAGCGGGCCGATGTGTTTTGGAAGATCATGCCGGCGCCTGGGCCGCAGGATGCGGCGACTACGCAGCAATCCTCTCCGTAAGCGCTGGCGGTCGGCCGGCAGCGCCTGCCACTCTGATCGCGCCATCCTGGATCGCTCCATACGGTTGAATGCATCATCATAACAGATAGCCTGTTGCGATTGTCTTTGTCAGAAATAGTGATGAATAAACCGGAAACCAATTGCCTTTTGGAATGAAGACGGATTCATCACCGTGCTGTCTTTTTCTACGTAATGATATTGGCGGCCTGTTCCGCTGATCACTGTGTTGACGTTGCCCCGCTGTGTCCGCCCCTTGCACTCGTGCGAACTATTTGGCCGAGGCCGATGGCTTCGGGTCGATCCTTTGCCAGCGCACTTCTGCGTTCGCGTGCCGCGTTGCCGCTTTNNCGCAACAGCCATTCCTTTCCAAGCCTCATCGCGAGCACTCGCTTCGCATTTCTCCATGACCCTCCTATCTGTTGATCTTCTCCGAGCATTTGAGGTTGTTCTGAAAAGCCTGTCTCTGCGGCAGCCAGATCTGGCGCAACAAATTCCTCCTGCATTGGAACGTTCTCGTCTGCCTGTGCTGGCCATGGTCATCGGGATTTTCGCTGCAGGCGCTCAAGCCGTCTATGCGGCAAAGCCCGTCATCACCAGCGCAACCACGGCGACGGGGCAAGTTGGCGTGGCGTTTACCTACACGATCACCGCTAGCAATACTCCGACCAGCTATAGCGCAACAGGGTTGCCGGCTGGTCTGAGCGTGAGCACATCCACAGGCAAGATCACAGGCACACCGACCGCAGCGGGCAAGTCGAGTGTGACGATCGGGGCGACCAATTCTTCGGGTACGGGAACGGCGACCCTGGCGCTGACCATCAACCCTATTAAACCTTCGATCACCAGCGCGACCACGGCGAGCGGCCAGACCGGTGTGGCCTTCAGCTACCAGATAACTGCGAGCAACAGTCCGACGAGTTTTGGAGCCACCGGACTGCCCTCTGGGCTCAGCGTGAACACGTCGACCGGCGCAATCACGGGCACCCCCACCGCGACGGGCGCTTCGAGCGTCGCAATCAGCGCGACCAACGCCGGCGGCACCGGTTCGGCGACGCTTACCATTACCATCACGCTTAGCAAACCCGTCATCACCAGCGCAACCACAGCGACGGGCCAGGTTGGGGTCGCATTTACCTACACGATCACCGCCGGCAACTCTCCGACCAGCTACAGTGCAACGGGTTTGCCGGCTGGTCTGAGCGTGAGCACGTCCACGGGCAAGATCACGGGCACACCGACCGCAGCGGGCACCTCGACGGTGACGATCGGGGCGACCAATGCCTCGGGAACGGGAACCGCCGCCCTGACCCTCACCATAGCCCCGGCCAAACCGGTGGTCACCAGTGCGACGGCTGCAAGCGGCCAGACCGGCGTGGCCTTCAGCTATCAGATAACCGCCAGCAACAGTCCGACGAGTTTTGGGGCCACGGGGCTGCCTTCTGGACTGAGCGTGAACACATCAACTGGCGCGATCACCGGCACGCCGACCGCGGCGGGCACTTCGACCGTAACAATCAGCGCGACCAATGCGGGCGGCGCCGGTTCGGCGACGCTTACCATCACTGTCACCCTCGGCAAACCCGTCATCACCAGCGCGACCACGGCCTCGGGCCGGGTTGGCGTCGCATTTACCTACACGATCACCGCCAGCAACACTCCCACGAGCTTCAATGCGAGCGGGCTTCCGAGCGGCTTGGGCGTCAACCAAGTGACGGGCGTGATTGTCGGGACGCCGCGCATGGTAGGTTCAACGAGCGCGACAATCGGGGCGACAAATACCGCCGGTACGGGGAATTCCAGCCTGGTCATCAACATTAGTGCTCTGCCTCCGCAGATTACGAGTGTGCTGACCGCCAACGGCCTGACGGGGTTCGCCTTCAGCTACCAGATTGTGGCTGCGAACAACCCTACGAGCTATAGCGCCACCGGACTCCCGTCCGGCTTGAGCATCAACACGTCGACCGGTGCGATTACGGGCATCCCTACCTCGACCGGCACTTCCACCGTCGCGATTGCCGCTTCGAACGCCAGCGGCACCGGATTAGCAACGCTCACATTGGCGATCGGTGCGGGGTCGCCCACGATCACCAGCGCGACATCCGCAGCTGGTCAGGTGGGAGTCGCATTTGCATACCAGATCACCGCGACCAACAACCCGACCATTTTCGCAGCCACCGGACTCCCGGCGGGTTTGGCGGTCAACACCGCCACGGGCGCAATCTCCGGCACACCGACAACGGCGGGGACCGCAACGGCGATCATCAGTGCAACCAATCCTGTGGGCAGTGGTTCGACAACGCTTACGCTGGCAATCACGATGCCCAAACCGGTCGTGGCGCCGTCGTCGGGCAACCTGACGACGAATTCCGCCAGCCTCGTATCGCTGTCTTTCAGTGTAAGCGACCTGGCGAGCTCGATCTCCAAGGTTGAGATCTACCGCGGGGGCGTTCTCGCCGGGACTTTGACTTCGGCGGTTTCCGGTTCCACCTGGAGTTTCACTGAATCGGCCACACTTCCGCCGGGAACCTATACCTATTTTGCCCGGGCCTATGATGCCAACGGCAACTATACCGATTCGGTGCCAGTCACGGTTACCGTGTTGCCGGTGCTTCCCTACACAGTTGATTTCGAGTCGGGCGACGGTTTCACCGTCGGATCGCTTGACGGACAGTTTGGCTGGAAGGTCGGTGCCGGAGCGGCCTCGGTGATCAATTCCGACGCGGCCAACGGGAGCCAGTCAGTCCAGTTGACGCCGGGGACTCCTCCGACCGTCATCGAGCAGATCTTTGCCCCGGGTTCGAATGAGACGATCGAATTCTTCGATTTCTTCGCCAAGCCGGTCGCCAATCCGACTCCCGGCCTGAGCAGTACTTTCACCGTCGAGCAGTCCGAGTTCGCATTCCTGTTGAGCAATGGCCAGGGGGTCCTGGATGTGTTCAGCGGCAACGGCTCGGGCGGAGGAACCTGGACCGCCACGCCTTTTGCCGCCTCCATTGGGACTGGCCAGGTTGCGGCGAACTGGGTCCGACTGACCGCCCGCTTGGATTTCTCGAGGCAACTTTGGGATCTGTACGCCAACGGAACGATGATCGCGGTCGACATCCCGTTCATCAGTTCGAGCACCGGGCTCTCGGTCTTCCAGTTGCAGGGTGACGTCAGCATGGCCTCCGGCCTCGACGATCTCTACGCCGGCCCGGCAAATCCGCTCTTTGCCGACGTCAACAACGATGGCATCGATGACGCTTGGGAGACCGCACACGGGCTCTCGCTCTCGACCAATGATCGTTACCTTTCGCCTGCGAACCACGGGGTGACCGTCCTCCAAGCCTTCCTCAGCGGGACGGACCCCAACGATTTTTACAACGGTATACTTCCCAATCTCACGTCGCTGGTGCGCCAGGATGGGCAGCTCGACTCCCAAGGGGGAATTTACGTTGAAGTCCGTGATTCGGCGGGAAATCCCTTGGCCAATGCCCCGATAACATTCAGCGACACGACGGGCACGGCGGCACTTTCTGCGACGGCTGGCGGCGCGAGCTCAAATCAAGTGTCGACCTACACGGATGCGCAGGGCATCGCGCATGTGTTTGCCACTTTTGTGGCCCAGGCTTCCGATTTTATTGATGCGGTCGCGCAAAGTGGAGCCCAATCCGAAACCCTCTCGATCCAGATCGAACCGCCAAACGGCTTCCCTGCGAGCGGGGTGCGCCTGTGGCTGAAGGCCGATGCATTGAGTTTGGGGAATGGGGCTCCCGTCGCGACGTGGGCCGATAGTTCCGGATTTGGGAATGATGCAACCCAGACCTCTGCGGGCCAGCAACCCATTTTGGTCACCAGCGTCGTCAATGGCCTTCCGGTTGTTCATTTTGCGGCGAGCCAGTCCCAGTTCTTCCAGTTGCCCAATTTCATGAACGGAGCCAGCACCGGAGAGTTGTTCATCGTGGTCAGGGCGGCCTCGGCGAAACCTACCAACGGCAGTGGCTTGTTCAGCAATTTCGGAGCCAACCACGGGACATTCTATCCGGCCAGCGATGGCATGATCTACGATGATTTTGGGAGCACCAATCAGCAAGAGGTGGGCCTGCCCCCGGCAAATATCACGGCGTTCAATCTTTACAATGTCACCAGCGCGAACGGCCCGTGGGTCGCACGCATGAATGGGGTGCCGTTCAACAGCTTCACTGGCAATAGTGTCAGCTTCCGGACGAATCCAATGCTCGGACAGGGTGGAGGCGATTTCGATGGCGATATTGCGGAGATGATCGTCTACGACCACGTACTCAGCAACGCCGAGCGGGCCGAGGTCTCGAAGTACCTGGGCTTCGCGTTCCGGGCGATGTTCGCCGCCGGTCGCGCCTATTTCACGCTGCTCGATCGGTTGATTCCCGTCGACCAACAAGACGACTACGTCATGGAGGACGGAGAACGCATCGCCACGTTCGCCATTGGCTGGAATTTCGGCGACGGACATTTCCACAACGAGCAGTTGATGGCCGCGCTGCAGGAACGGTGCGGTTTCGCACCCGGCGACGTGCGGGCGCTCATGATGGACGGCCAGCCGATTCACCGCCAAAAGATGCAATACCGGCTTGTCGACGCCGCGATCGGCGAGATCGAAAGAGGCCACTTCGAAGTCCGCGAGCTCGTCAAGCGTCAGCCCTGGGAAGCCGATGTGCCCGTTCACGTTCACAGCGGTGGCCACATCGACGTGGCCTGAAAGCATCACCGTGAAAACAGATTTCGATGCAGTGATCGTCGGGTCCGGCCCCAACGGTCTCGCGGCCGCTGTGACGCTCGCGCGTGCCGGTTGCCGGGTAGTGGTCATCGAGGCCAAGGACGAGATCGGTGGCGGCACCCGGACACGCGAGCTCACCCTTCCGGGCCTGCTGCACGATGTCTGCTCGGCGACCCACCCCTTCGCGGCCGCGTCGCCGTTCCTGCGTTCGCTGCCCTTGGGTGATTTCGGTCTGCAGTGGCGATACGCGCCCATCGACATGGTCCATCCCCTCGATGACGGGACAGCGGGTGTGTTGCATCGCTCACTCGACGACACTGCACAGGGCCTGGGCGTAGACGGCCCGAGATGGCGTGCGGCGTTCGGTCCGCTGACCCGACGCTTCGACGAGCTCGTCGAGGACGCCCTTGGCCCGCTGCTGCGGTGGCCTTCCCACCCGATCGTCATGGCGCGGGTCGGTATTCGCTCCGCGCTGCCGGCGACCGCTGCGGCCCGGCTGTTTCTCACCGAGCAGGCCCGCGCGTTGTTCCTCGGCTGCGCGGCACACCTTTATCAGCCTTTGAATGGGATCGGCACGGCGGCACTGGGATTCATGTTTCTCGCCGCGGCGCACAGTTACGGCTGGCCTGTCGCAGAAGGCGGCTCCGCCGCGATAACCAGCGCGCTGGCTACCATGCTGGAGTCGCTGAACGGGGAGATCGTTACCGGTGTCGAGGTGATGTCACTGCGCGACCTTCCCACCGCGCCCGTGACGTTGTTCGACACCACACCGAGTGCCTTCGTCCGAATCACCGACGGCCGGCAGCGTTCTCGCCGGGCCAGTGCCTACCGAAGGTATCGGCACGGGCCCGCCGCATTCAAGGTCGACTTTGCCGTCCGCGGCGGCATCCCATGGACCGCCGAAGAAGCCCGACGCGCCGGCACCGTCCACGTCGGCGGCACGGCAGCCGAAATCGCCGCCGCGGAGTCACAAATCGCGCAAGGCGTAATGCCCGACCGGCCGTTCATCCTGGTCGGGCAACAGTATCTAGCCGATCCGCGGCGCTCCCGTGACGACATCCATCCGATCTGGACATACGCCCATGTGCCACGCGGGTTCTCCGGCGAGGCGACGGCGGTGATCCGCTCACAGATCGAGCGTTTCGCGCCGGGCTTCACCGAGCGGATAGCCGCCACGCACGTGATGTCACCGGCCGAGCTCGAGGACTACAACCCCAACTACATCGGCGGCGACATCCTCACCGGCGCGAACTCATTGCGTCAGTTGTTCGTTCGACCCGCATTTGGCAACCCATATCGGACGGGTGTCGACGGCATGTATCTGTGCTCCGCGGCAACTCCTCCCGGTGCGGGAGCCCATGGTATGTGCGGGTATCACGCCGCACGCCAGGCACTTTCGTATCTGCAACGCGACCATCAGATAATGCCCTCACCTACAGGAGGATCGTGAACGACAACGGCGGCTTCAATCTCTCGACGGTATTCGCCGAAGTGGCGGCCGCCGTCCCCGATGCGACCCTGCTGGTCTGGCGCGACCGTCGTTTCACGTATTCGCAAATGGACGCACGCATCGACGCAGTGGCGTATTACCTCGCCGGCGCGGGTCTGGGCTGCCACACCGAACGCGGGGCATTGACCGGTCACGAGTCCGGTCAAGACCATCTGGGAATCTATCTGCGCAATGGCAACGAGTATTTGGAAACGATGGTGGCTAGCTATCGAGCGCGGGTGGCTCCGTTTAACGTGAGCTTCCGCTACGTCGAAGACGAGCTGATCTATCTCCTCAACGACGCTAAGACGAAGGCTCTCGTGTACGCCGCCGAGTTCGCC
>PMKA01000375.1 GCA_003157575.1 Opitutia bacterium | reverse complement strand
CTGGTCCTCATCGCGCTGGCCGGCCTGATCGTCGCCCTCTTTTTCGCCGCCCTCTCCTTCAATCGCCATCGACGCCTCATCCGCAGCTATGCCGAAGTCGAGAAGACCATTGCCCTCCGAACACGCGAGCTGGAGCTGGCCAATCGGGAACTGCTGCACAGCCAGAAAATGAACGNNGCCCAGATCATCGAGGACAACCTCGATAACCCCGGCAAGATCAGCACGCGCATTGACCGCATCAAAACCGTCGTCGAGCAGGGCGCCGGCATCGTCAAGGCCATGCTCGGCTTCAGCCGTGATTCCGAGCGGCAGCCCGGCGCCTGGGACCTCAACGCCGTGGTCCAGGACACCATCAAGCTCCTGGGAGACCGGTTCCTGCGCGAGATCCACGTCACCTTCCAGCCCGCCCCCGCCTTGCCCCCCGTGCCCGCCCTCCGGGATTTCATCCAGCAAATTCTCCTCAACTTCATTTTTAACGCCTCCGAGTCCACGCCCACGCGCAAGGAGATTATCCTCGCAACCCGCCGGCTGGATCAGCTCCCCCAAGGCTTGGCCCTCAGCCCCGCTCCCGCGCCGGCCTATGTCGTTATTTCCGTCCAGGATTTCGGCTGCGGCATCCCGCCTGAGAACCTGTCCCGGATCTTCGAGCCGTTTTTCACCACCAAAGCCCTCTCCTCCCGGCGCGGAACCGGCCTCGGGCTTTCGATGGTTTATGAACTGGCCAGGAAACTCGAGGCCGGCCTGGCGGTGGATTCGACGGTCGGCCAAGGGAGCACGTTCACCGTCATCCTCCCCGTCCGCGATATCGCCGTCCCGGGCGACCCTCCTCCATCAGCCACGCCGCCCGTAGCGGCGGTCAAACCATGAGCCGTTCCCGCCCCAACCCTCAGAACCTATGAGCCAGCCCACCATTCTGGTTGTCGAAGACGACGACCTCCAATATGAAATCTACGAGGACGCCCTGGCGAAGTTTCATCTCGTCCGCGTCCGCAACGGCACCGAGGCCCTGGCGCGGATTCCTCTCTGCCACCCGGACCTGCTCATCCTGGACCACGTGCTCTCCGAGGGAGAGTTGGGCTTGAGTTTTCTCCCGCAGTTCAAGCACCTGCTGCCGTTTGTCCCCGTCCTCGTCGTTTCCGGCGCCCTGGAAGTTCACCAGCAGATCCAGGCCCTGCAAGGCCCCCGCCGCGCTCACTACTGCCTGACCAAGCCCGTCGATATCCACGAACTGAAGCGCACCGTTGAAACGGCCCTGGCCGAGTGCGGCGAAAAGGAGCTGGTCCGCCAAATCGAGGCTCTCGAACGCTCCCACCGGGCCGACGCCCTGGAGCTTTTCAGCCGCTCCACCGACCGCGTGCAGCGGCAGAATCGCATCCAGGAGCAGGTCAACCGCTCCCCCGAACGCCCCAACATCTCCGCCCTCGCACGTCAATTCGGGGTGGCCCGCCGAACCATCATCCGCGATCTCCAGGAACTCATCCGCCGCGGCCAGCTCAAGCCCGAGGCCTATCCGGAATGGGAAACCCCCGGCGAGGAAGACGGCTCGGAGCCGGCTTAGCCCGCGGACGAAGTCAGGAGGAAAGTGACAGGAATTTCCCCTTTAGGCGCCCGTATCCGCTCGCCGCTGAACGGGTGTGGGAGACTCGCTTTTTCGTCTCACCAGCCATGACCTCAGACCACCAGATGCGAGCCTCGTCATCAACCGCCAACTTCTCCTTCAGTTCTACTTCAAATCGGATTTCCGGTTGCGCAGCCGCGACAGGGTCGAGCGAGTTGTCATTTCGCGCCGGCGCTGCTCCGCGAGCTGTTGGGCGCGAAACTGGCGGTTATCGAGATCTCCCGGCTTGGGCGCCGGCTTCTGGAGTTTCTTGGCGGAATTAATCATGGCATTTCAATCCTCGTTCCCGTGGTTTGCGCCGGCGTAATCCGGTTGGGCGTGAGCGAGGGGCCGCTCGTATTCGGCGGTCAGTTTGTAGCGGAGCCGGTGGTGGCAAGGCATCTGGCCGATGCCGCTATGGCAGCGCCACCCCTGGCACAGCATCTCTCCGCTCACCACCGCCTGGCGTGCCGCCACCAGCTTGGCCAGCACCTGGCTCAGGTCAAAGTCCCCCGCCACGCACTGATCATTCGGACAGTTGAAACGGAACCGGGCCTTGGCGTATGCCAGATTGACGGTGTACTTGATTTCGCTATTCCGCTTCAGACTCTCCGGGCTGAAGTAAGAAAGGTCCACCGTCAAGGTCTTCAATCCCTGAAACGCCTCCGCCAGCGTCGCCGAGTCCTGGACCCTTTGGCTCTCTTGCTGCCGATATTCCTTCCGCGGATTAGGTTTAGGCTGGTACATAATCTGTCGATTGCACAATCATTCAATCTTCATTATCCTCGATTCCCGGTCCCAGCGCCAGACTTATATTCGCCGGCTGAAGGTTAAAACCGGGCTTGTGGAACAGCCCTCGGAGCTAGGTCCCCGCCGGCGCTTCGCCGGTTTTCGCCGCCTCACCCTCCAGCAAACCGTACTCCTTGAGCTTGTATTGCAGCGCCCGGCGGCTGATGCCCAGCGCTTTGGCCGCCTCCTCGCGATTGCTCGTCACGTGCGTCAAAGTCTGCCGAATCAGCATCTTCTCCACCTCCGCCAGCGGCGTGCCCGGACGGACCGTGAAGGTGGTCGTTTTGCGGTCGTAGTCGCGCAGAAAATCGGGCAGGTGCGGCACCTCCACCACGCTTTCCCGGCAGGTAATGACGAGGCGCTCGACGGTGTTCCGAAGCTGCCGGACGTTGCCCGGCCACGGGAACCGCTGGCAAAGCTGCAACGCCTCGGCGGACATCCGCTTGCGGCGGCGTTTGTGCTTGGCGGTGAAATTCTCAAAGAAACGCTCGATCAGCAGAGCGATGTCCTCCGGCCGCTCGCGCAACGCCGGCATCACGATCGGCACGATTTGCAGACGATAGTATAAATCCTCGCGAAATTTTCCTTCGGCCACGGATTCCTGGAGCCGCTTGTTCGTCGCGGCGATGACACGCACGTTCACCCGAATCAACTCCGAGCCGCCCACCATTCGAAACGCGCTGTCCTCGAGCACCCGCAGCAGATCCCCCTGCCCTTTGGGCGAGAGATCCCCGATCTCGTCGAGAAATAACGTGCCGCCGTCCGCAAGCTGGAACCGTCCCGGCTTGTTGGCCACCGCGCCCGTAAAGGCGCCTTTGACGTGGCCGAACAGCTCCGCCTCGAGCAACTGCTCGGCCAGCGCCGCGCAGTTGACGGAGATGAAGGGCCGGTCGCGGCGGGCGCTCTGAAGATGAATCGAGCGCGCGACCAACTCCTTGCCGGTGCCGCTCTCGCCCTCCACCAGCACGGTCACGTCGCTGCTGGCCACCTCCTCGATCAACCGCGCCACGGCCCGCATCGGCTCGCTTTCCCCCACCAGCAGCCCCGTATCCGCCCGGGTGGTCTGGAGGCGCAGCCGCAACTCGTTGTTCTCGGCCACCACCGCTTGAAACTCGAGCGCCTTCTCCACCAGCACGCGCAGCCGCTTCATGTCGATCGGTTTGGCCAGGTAATCGTAAGCCCCCTGCTTCATCGCCTCGACGGCGTTTTCCACCGTGCCGTAGGCGGTCATCAGGATGAAAAGCGTGTCCCGGCTGTGCGCGCGCACCTGCGCCAGCAAATCCAGCCCGCTGACCCCCGGCATCTTGATGTCCGAAATGATCAGGTTATAAAGCCGCTCCCGCGCCTGTTTCAAGGCGGACGCCGAATCCGTCAGCGCATCCACCATATACCCCTCGCGCCGCAAGGCCTCCTGCACCCCCGCGCAAAGCCCCTGCTCGTCGTCCACCACCAGAATCCGCACTTTCGATTTGTCGATCATTTCAATTTAAGCCCAATTCCAGCCCGATCCTATCCCTCCGCCGCCTGAATGACACGGACAAAATCAGCCTTCCCGCTTGACCGGCAGCGTCATCGTAAAAATCGCGCCGCCCCCGGGCGCGTTCTCACCCCGCAGCCGCCCGCCGTGAGCGGTCACGATCTGTTGCGCGATCCACAGCCCGAGGCCGCTCCCCTCCGCTTTGGTGGTGAAATACGGCTCAAAGATCGAGGTGGCTTTGTCGGGAGCGATCCCCGGGCCGTTGTCCCGCACGGTGACCGACAGCGTGTCTCCGAGCATCCGGGCGCCGACTTCGATTCGCCCTTTTCGTTCCACCGCCTGCATCGCGTTAATCACCAGATTCATGAGCGCCTGCGTCAGCCGCACCTTGTCCGCTGAAAACACGGGCAGCGGCTCGGGCAGGCTCGTCGCAATCTCGATCTCGCGCGCCGCCGCCTCCGGACGCAGCAATTCGCACACGTGCGCGACGACTTTGAGGAAATCCACCGGCTCCAAATCCAGCTCCGACGGCCCCGCCAGCTTGAGGAAATGGCTGACGATGCTCTCGAGCCGGTGCAACTCGCCGTGAATAATCTCAAGCCGCGAAGTCAATTGCCGGCGGGTCTCGGGAGCCAGTTCGCCCAAATCCTCCTCGAGCAACTGCACATGGATATCCAGCGAGCTGAGCGGATTGCGAATCTCATGCGCCAGGCGCGCCAGCAACCGCTCCAGCACATCCCGCTTCTCGGCCACCGGCGTTTGCGCGCCTTCCTGCCCAAGAGCCTCTGCCAAAATACTTTCCACGGTTATTATCGTACCCGATGCCCTCCCCCCCGTCCAGCCCCGCCCGGAGAAGACGGAATGAAATGCGGCCGGTGGCCAAACAAAACTTTACTCCGACCCACCCTTTGCTTATCACTTCCTCATTGTCAAAATCACCATCCTGACCGGAAAGGAAATGACATGAATCGAATTGGGTCTTTAGTTCTTGTTGCCGCCGCATCCCTGTCCCTTCACGCCGCCTCGGCGGATAGCTCCTGGCCCGCCTGGCGGGGACCCGACGCCACCGGCGTCGCCGCCGCCGCCAATCCCCCCCCCACCAGGAGCGAAACCCGGAACATCAAATGGAAGACCCGCCTCGCCGGCGACGGCTCGGATTCCAGCCCGATTGTCTGCAAAGACCGGATATTCTTCCAAACCGCCGTCAAGACGGACAAAGTCGTGCTGCCGCCGCCGTCTCCAACCCCAACCAACCAGGCCCCGCCCCCTCCCGCCGGCCAGCAAGGCCCGCCCCCCGGTGACCAGGCGCCGCCGCCGCCGGGAGAGCGACAAGGCCCTCCGCCGGGCGACCGGCCGGGCCCGCCTCCCGGCGCCCCGGGCCAGCGCCCCCCGCGCGGCGGCATGGCCCCTCCCGCGATCCCGACTAACATCTTTAAGTTCAACCTCGTGTGCGTGGACCGAAACTCGGGCAAAACGCTCTGGGAAAAAACCGCCGCCGAAGCCCTGCCGCTTCAGGGACACCACCCCGACCACGGCTTCGCCTCCTTCTCACCCGTCACGGACGGCAAGCGCGTCTGGGCCAATTTCGGCTCCCAGGGTCTCTATTGCTATGATTTCGACGGCAACCTGGTCTGGAAGCGGGACCTGGTGAAATTGAAGTCGATGTTCGGCGAGGCCGGCTCGCTCGCGCTGGCGGGCAATGCGGTCGTCGTTGTCGCGGACAATGACCTTGAATCCTGGATTTTCAGCTTCAACAAAGACACCGGCGACCTGCTCTGGAAGAAACGCCGGGACGAAAAGTCCTCCTTTTCCACCCCGCTCGTCGTCACTAGCGGCGGCGCGGCGCAGATCATCACCGGCGCCTCCCGGGTGCGAAGTTACGATGCCAAAACCGGCGACATCGTTTGGGAGTGCGACAAGACGGTGCAAAACGGCATCTCGACGCCGGTCGCCAGCGCCGACCTGGTCTTTTTCGCCAACGGCACCCGAGGCTCCGGGGCGCTGCAAGCGGTGAACCTCGGCAAAACCGGCATCCTGGCTGACACGAATGCCCTGGCCTGGCAGAGCAAGGACGTCGTCCCGTTCGTCGCCTCTCCGTTGCTCTACGGCCCGCGGATCTACTTCGCCTCCGCCACGCCGGCCAGACTCTCCTGCTTTGACGCGAAAACCGGAAAGCCCTATTACAGCAAGCAGCCGCTCGACCAATTCAAAGACATCTACGCCTCGCCCGTCGGCGCCGCGGACAAAGTCTATCTCACCGGTCGCAATGGCCTGACGTATGTCCTGAAAAACGCCGACACCTTCGAGATCCTGGCCACCAACAAACTGGACGACGCCATCGACTGCACGCCCGCCATCGCCGGCAATGAGCTTTTCCTCAAGGGCAAGCAATACCTCTATTGCGTCACAGAATTCAAACAGTGATCGTCCTTCTCCTGATAATCGCCCTGCTCGGGAGCGCCCTGCCGCAGTTCTCCCGCGCCGGAACCCTCGATACCGCGCTCGCTCCCCGGCAGACCACCCGCCTCGACGACGGGTGGAAGAGCTTCCTGGGCGATCCCGAGGACGCCGAGAGGCCCGGGTTCGACGACTCCGCATGGCGGCAAATCGCGGTGCCGCACAACTGGGAAGATTATCAGGGGTATCGCCAGCTCTCCCACGGCAACCTCCACGGCACGGCCTGGTACCGGCGCCCATTCCTCATCGACCCCGCGCTCAAAGGCCGGCGGGTTTTCATCGAGTTTGAGGGCGTCGGTTCCTACGCCAAGGTCTGGATCAACGGTGCCTGTCTGGGCCAGCATAACGGGGGACGCACAACGTTCACGTTTGACCTCACCGACCACGTCCTCTTCGGCCAAACCAACGTTCTGGCCGTCCGGGCCGATCATCCGGAAAAGATCCAGGATCTGCCCTATGTCTGCGGCGGTTGCTGGGGTTCACCCAACACCGAAGGCTCGCAACCCCTCGGCATCTTCCGCCCCGTCCATCTCCTGGTCACCGGCGCCGTCCGGGTCGAACCCTTCGGCATCCATGTCTGGACGCCCGAGCTTTCCGAAGCCCGCGCCGTGATCCGCGTCCAAACCGAAGTCGGCAATCACAGCGCCTCGGCGCAGGAAGCCACGGCCCGCGTCGAAATTCTCGATGCCGCCGGAAAGACTCTCGCCACAATGGCCCGCACCCTCGCGCTTAAACCGGGAGAGGTCGCCGTAGTGGATCTGACCAGCCCCGAGCTTCTTCATCCGCGACTTTGGTCGCTGGATGATCCCTATCTCCACTCGGTCAGGGCCACCATCCTGTTGAAGGATGTTCCTGAAGACGCCGCCGCCGCCCGCTTCGGGTTGCGCTGGATCGAATGGCCGGTGGGCGCCGTCGGCGGCCAAACAGCCAAACACGGGTTCGACCCCGCCCAAACCCAGCAAGCGCCCGATCCCACCAACAACCTCTTCACCACGAAAATCGGCGGCATCCGGAACTCACCCATCCGCATCGAGCCCTGCGGCGTCCGTGTGTTCATCCCCACCTGCGCCGCGGAGGCCGCCACCGTGCGGATCCGCACCACGGTCCGCAACGACGGCACCAACGCCTGGCAAACGCGCCTGACCTCCTTCATCCGAAACGAAGCCGGCACCAAATTCGTCTATTCCCTCGAGGCGGACCACGATCTGCTCCCCGGCGAAACCTACACCTTCGACCAACCCAGCCCGGCGATTAACTTCCCGGAATTGTGGTCGCCGGAGAACCCCGTTCTCCATGTCGTGGAATCGACCCTCCAGGATGCCGCCCATGCCGGTGGCAAGAACGCCACGGTCTTCGACCGCTGCGAAACCCCGTTCGGCCTTTTTGCCACGACGAACCTCGCCAACAAAGCGGCTTTCCTTGCCGCCACGGCGCCCGCCGGCTCCAATACAACCGAGCCACGTCCCTTCCTCATCAATGGCAAGCCGATCTTCATCAACGGCACCAGCGAGTATGAGCATCTCCTGGGAGCCGACCACGCCTTTTCCGATGAACAGATCACAGCCCGGCTCCGCCAGATCAAAGCGGCCGGCTTCAACGCCCTGCGGGAGGGCCACCACCCCCACAATCTCCGCTACGTCGAGCTGTGCGACGAGTTGGGACTGCTCTGCTGGACCCAAATCGGAGCGCATATCTATTTCGACAACGAGCCGTTCCGCGCCAATTATCGCCAGGCGGTCCGCGATTGGGTCCGGGAACGGCGGAACAGCCCGTCGGTCGTTCTGTGGGGGCTTCAAAACGAAAGCCGGCTCCCCACCGTATTCGCCCGCGAATTGACCGGGTTGGTCCGCCAACTCGATCCGACGACCTCGGCGCAGCGCAAGACCACCACCTGCAACGGCGGCACCGGAACGGATTGGGATGTCCCCCAGAACTGGCTGGGCACCTACCTGGGCAACGTCAACAACTACGGCCCCGCCATCGTCGAGCAACGCCTGGTCGGCGAATATGGCCAATTCCGTACCATTGGCCTCCACCAGGACGGCGACTGGTATTCCAACTGGGGCGGCAGGCAAAACATCGGCCGCGCCATCCCGGAGGAGTTGTTCACTTATTGTCTCGAAACCAAAGTCCGCCTGGCCGAGGAAAACAAAGACCGCTGCT
>PMKA01000453.1 GCA_003157575.1 Opitutia bacterium | reverse complement strand
GTGTGGAGTGGCCCATCCGGAGCTGCAGGGCGTCGATGTCCTGCTTGGCGTCGTGGAAGTAGGAGGCGAACGTGTGGCGCATGCCGTCGTGCGGCCATGGCTTGATGCCCACGCTGTGGGCCATTTCCTTGAACAGCCTCTTAAACCAGTTCCACGTGCCCGGAACAAGCATGTCAGTCTGGTTGACCGCATGCTTGATGGTGTAGGAAACCAGCATGGCCTTGGCGCAATGCGGCAACGGGACGTTCCGATAGTCGTTGGTCTTGGATATCTTCCTTGTGATCCTTACGACGCTGTAGTTGCCGCGTATGGCATCCCACCTTAGCCGGGCGATCTCGTGCGGCCTGATGCCGGCGAACATGCCCAGGATGAGATAGGGGAATAGTCGCTTGTCGGGATGCGCCCACGCGGCGTTGACCAAGTCCCTGGCCTGGTCGAGGGTCAGTATGCCGGGCTCGTCCTCGTGGCCCAGCGGCTCGTGCTCCCTGTCAAGGGGGTTGACCGCCATGTGGGACTGCTCAACGGCCCAGTTGAACATCATCCGGAGGTACCGGTAGTGCTGCCGCTGGGTCTCGGGCTTCCAATTGTGGCGGTAAATGTAGTCCAGGACATCCTGGACCGTGAGCGTGCTGCAGTACCGCCGGTCGAACGCACGTCCAAACTCCAGGAACCGGTGCAGGCTGACCTTGTACACGTCGGACAGCTTGCGATTGTCCATCTTGTGCTTTCGGAAGTCCCGGACCAGCGTGGAAACCCTGATGTCGCCGCCGCTCGGATACTTCCGGTCAAGGTAGTACCTTACCGCCTCGGTGAGGCTGTCCTGGACCTTGCGCGCGTCCAGCAGTGCCCTGGCATTGAGGGCGTCCAGCCGCGTTGTCGCGTCGGTGAAGTTGTGCTGACCGCCCTGGTTGAGCTCGGTGTTCAGCTCCCTGGCTTTCTTGAGGGCCGCTGTCCTGGTCTTGAAGAAATACCTCTTGCCCCTGCCTCCCTTGCCAACAAGGCTCGGAACCCTATGCCCTGCGTCGAGACAGTAGCCGTTCCTCCGGGTCTTGTATGGATAAGGCCACTCCGGAAAATCCATGAAGTCTGCGGACCTCTTGCGGCTCATTTGCTGTCTCTTATGCCAATTTTACACCAATCAAGTCAAACCTAGAGGTGAATTTATGAACCCGGTACTCAAACTCCTCCTGGAAGGCGGCAGCCTCAGCACCGCGCAGATGGCGCAGGTGCTCAACCTGACTGAGGACGAGGTCAACGGGCACCTGGAACAGCTGAAGAAGGACCACATCTTTCTCGGCTGGCGTCCGGTGCTTGACCTGTCAAAGGAGGAGGCAGGCGCCGTGCGGGCCGTGATCGAGGTGCGCATCACGCCCGAGCGCGGAGGCGGGTTCAACCGGCTCGCGGAGCGCATCAGCCGCTTCGACGAGGTGGAGTCCTGCTACCTGATGTCGGGGGGCTACGACCTGCTCGTGTTCATCGGCGGCTCGAGCCTGCAGAAGGTGGCCGCGTTTGTGTCCGAGAAGCTCTCGACAATCGAGGGCGTGATTTCGACATCGACCCATTTCATGCTCCGCTCCTACAAGGAACAGGGGTTTCTGATGGACCTGCCGGCGGAGGAAAACGGCCGGCTGACGGTGACCCCCTGAACTTGACCGCGTCAGCCCGCCGTCCGCACGCGCAATCCTGAGGCTGCCGGCCCGCAAGTCCGGCAGCATCCTGGAGCGCCCGTGCGTCCGCCAGAACGCCGGGAACGACCGCATAGCATACCATGGACACCAACCGCTTTATCGCCCGCCACGTCGTGACCCTGCCCAAGTCGGGGATCCGCGATTTCTTCGAGATTGTGGCGAAAATGAAGGGCGTGATCTCGCTCGGAATAGGCGAGCCCGACTTCACCACTCCCTGGCACATACGCGAAGCCGCGATCTACGCCCTTGAGAAGGGCAAGACGCACTACACGTCGAACCTCGGCCTGATCGAGCTGCGCAGGGCCATCTGCGGCTACGTCGGGCGGCACTACGGCCTGGGCTACCGGCCGGAGAGCGACGTCCTGGTCACGGTGGGCGTCTCCGAGGCCATCGACCTGGTGCTGCGCGCGGTCGTCAACCCGGGCGACAAGGTGATGTACCACCAACCGTGCTACGTCTCCTATCACCCCTCGGTGACGCTCACCCACGGGATCGCCGTGCCGGTGCCCACCCACGCGGCCGACAAGTTCGCCCTGACGGTGGAAGCGCTTGCCGCCGCCTGGCAGCCGGGCTCCAAGGTGCTTTTGCTGAACCTCCCCTGCAATCCGACGGGCGGCACGTGCGACCGCGCCCAGCTGGAAGCCATCGCGCGGTTCTGCGTCGAGAAGGACCTGCTGGTGGTCAGCGACGAGATCTACTCCGAGCTCACGTTCGAGGGGGGCCACACCAGCATCGTGAGCCTGCCGGGCATGCAGGAGCGTTCCATCTTTCTGCACGGCTTCTCGAAGGCGTTCGCCATGACCGGATGGCGCATCGGCTACGCCTGCGGGCCGGCGGCGCTGATCGAGGCCATGATGAGGGTTCACCAGTATTCGATGCTCTGCGCGTCGAGCCTCAGCCAGGAGGCGGCGGTCGAGGCGCTTTTGCACGGCGAGGACGGCGTCAAGCGCATGCGGGACCAATACCACCGCAGGCGCGACTTCGTCGTGCGCCGGTTCAACGAGATCGGACTTGCCTGCAACCTGCCGCGCGGCTCGTTCTATGCGTTTCCATGCGTGTCGGCGACCGGGCTCGGCGACCGGGAGTTCGCCGTCAGCCTTCTCGAAAAGGAGCGCGTCGCGATGGTGCCGGGCACCGCGTTCGGCGAAAACGGCGCGGGTTTCGTGCGCGCCTGTTTCGCCACCGGCTACGAGCAGCTGGTCGAGGCGTGCGACCGCACGGAACGGTTCATGCAGGGATTGCGCCGGTAGGCGCCCCGCGCCCCGGCCTTTTCCGACCTCGAGCCATCCGGGTTTTCCTCCTCGCTACTCGCTCCTCGCTGCTCACTACTAGTCCCATGTCCCGCACCGTCGCCATCGTCGGCCGTCCCAATGTAGGCAAGAGCCGCCTGTTCAACCGGCTGACGCGGAAGCGCATTTCCATCGTCCATGACCAGCCGGGCGTCACCCGCGACGTGATCGCCGCCGAGGTGGAGGACGGCGCCTACACGCTCCTCGACACGGGGGGCATCGGTCTCAAGGGCGGGGAGAGCTCCTCGCAGATCGTGGCCGCGACCGAGGGGCAGGTGCAGTTCGCCATCGATGCAGCCCAGGTCATCCTGTTCATCGTCGACGCGAAGGACGGGGTCACCGCGCTCGACGAACGCATCGCCGGGCGGCTGCGCCAGAAGGGCAAGACCGTTCTGCTCGTGGTGAACAAGATCGATTTCCACGACAGCCGCCGCGACAATCCCGACTTCTACAGGCTCGGCCTGGGCGAGCCGTATTTCCTCTCCGCGGAGCACGGGGTGGGCGAGGTGCCCCTGCGCGACGCGATCCTGGAGAAACTGGGGCCGGCGCCGCAGGAATCCGCTGAGGCGAAGACCGCCCGCGAGGCGCTCTGCGTCTGTTTCGTCGGCCGCCCCAACGTCGGCANNCAACCGCCTGATCCGGAGCGACCGCCTGATCGTCAACAACGAGCCCGGCACGACGCGCGACGCCATCGAGGTGCCGTTCGAATTCACGGGGCGCGACGGCCGGCAGTATCCGTTCCGGCTGATCGACACCGCCGGCATCAAGGCCGCCACGAAGCTCTCCTCGTCGGTCGAGTATTTCTCCCGGCTGCGCTCGCTCGACGCAATCAAGCGCACCGATGTCGTGTTTCTGGTGCTGGACGCGATGGAAGGCGTCACCCAGCAGGACAAGGCGATCGCCGGCGAGGTGGTCAAGGAGGCGAAGCCGGTGGTGATCGTCGTCAACAAATGGGACAAGGTCCACGACGCATTCGAAAAGCCCGAAGGGGTCGAGGGCTACGAGGACGAGCGGGAATTCCGGGAGAAATTCGAGCACGCGATGTTCGAACGCCTCTTTTTCACCCCCGGCGCCCCGGTCATTTTCGTCTCGGCCGTCTCCGGATACGAGGTGGACCGGATGCTCAACGCGGCGGTGAAGCTCCACCGCCAGCTCGACAGCAAGCTGCCGACGGGCAGGCTGAACCAGACGCTCACCTTCCTGACGGAACGCACGCCGCCTCCTTCGGTGGGAGGGAAACGATTCCGCATCTATTACTGCGTGCAGACCGGCAACCGGCCCTTCCGCATCCGGCTTTTCTGCAACCAGGAGCGCCGCCTGACCGAGTCGTACCGGCGCTATCTCGAGGCCGGCGTCATCAAGGAGTTCGGTCTCGACGGGTGCCCCATGCTCTTCGAACTGGTGGGCAAGAAGGAACGTATCAAGCCCGGCGGGTTCACTTCGCAGAAGGCGGACGAGGATTGACTGGCTGCTGCTGGAGCGCCTTCGGGATCGCGGAGGTCAGCACCTCGGGCGCACCGGAGGTCACGAGCACGTTGTCCTCGATCCGGACTCCGCCGATCCCGGCAAGGGCGTCCACCTTTTCCCATGCCACGACCTGTCGGAAGCGGTCGCGGCGCACCGGATCGTTGAGCAGCGCGGGAATGAAATAGAGGCCCGGCTCGACGGTGACCACGTAGCCCGGCGCAAGCGGAAGGTCCAGCCGGAGGCTCTTCAGGCTGGGCCGGGTGGAGCGCGGGCGGCCGGGGAGGGTGCCGCTCGCATCGCGCACGCCGAGGCCGACGAGGTGGCCGAGCCCGTGGGGGAAGAACAGCAGGTGCGCCTCCTGTTCGACGAGCGACTCGGGGGACCCGCGCATCAAACCCATGGATACAAGGCCGGCGCACAGGTCGGCGGCGGATTTCATGTGGACGTCGCGCCACTCCGCTCCTGCGACGCAGCGGCCGATCGCCTTCTCCTGGGCGGCGAGGACGGCCTGGTGAAGATCCCTCTGGAAGGGCGACGGCGCGCCGGCGACGTAGGTGCGCGTGACGTCAATCACGTAGCGGTCGACCTCGGCGCCCGCGTCAATCAGGACGAACTCGCCCTCGCGCGCGACGCGGGATGTCGGCTCGAAATGAAGCACGGCGGAATTCGGGCCGGTGCCGACGATCGAGTCATAACCGGTCCGCGACGCCCCGTGGCGGAAGAACTCGGCCTCGAGCTCGATCTGGACCGCCCGCTCGGTGATCCCCGGGGCGAGGATCGCGGTTGCGCGGACGTAGCCCGCGGCCGTCGCCGCGGCGGCGCGGCGCATGGTCGCGATCTCCAGCGCGTCCTTTGGCCGGCGGGCGTGAGTGAACGCCTCGCGGACCCTGGCCGTGAGCGCCTGGTCGGCGTATGCTCCGGGAAACGGGTCGCCGAGCTGGGCCATCGGCCTGTGCCTCCGGAGGGTGATCCACGCCGGCAGCGCGGCGAGCGGCTCCCCGGCGGCCTGCTCCCTTGCCTCCCAAACGCTCTCGGCCTCGGTCACCTCCGGCACGAACAGCCGCCAGCCCGCGCGCAAGCCGTCCTGCGGATCGAAGGCGACGATCGCGCCGGGACATTCGAGGCCGGTGACGTAGAAGAACTCGCTGTGCGCGCGGAAAGAATAGGTCTGGTCGGTGTTCTCCGGCAGCGGCACGGGCGAACCGGCGCCGATCAGCAGAATTCCGTCGTTGAGTCCGAGAGCGGCGGCCACGCGCTCGCGTCGTTCGGCCAGTTGGGTGAACATGAGGGAAGGTGGGCTGTGCTCACTTGTCGTCCGTCGGACGCCGCGGGACAAGCTGTTTCCCTCGGCCGGATGCGCGCTCGCGACCGCGACTGCCCCCGGCCCCGTCCTCAATCTTTTGGTTGCGGCGCCGGCCGCGGCGGGGAAGATGGAAGCTGG
This sequence comes from Opitutia bacterium, assembly GCA_003157575.1. Lineage (GTDB taxonomy): Bacteria > Verrucomicrobiota > Verrucomicrobiia > Opitutales > Opitutaceae > Fen-1467. The sequence goes on along the minus strand of PMKA01000453.1, from coordinate 3,121 downwards.
AGTATGAAATTCAGTCTGCCCCAAGCTGATATCTACGTGCCGTCGGGCATCGATCCCGATGCCGCGCTCGCCCGCACAACGCATCTTTGCATTGGCGCCCATCAGGATGACCTGGAGATCATGGCCTATCACGGCATCGCCGCATGCTTTGATCGCGACGACAGGTGGTTCTCCGGGGTCGTCGTCACAAACGGGGCCGGGAGCCCCCGCGCGGGACGCTACGCGAGGATCAGCGACGGGGAGATGCAGGACATCCGCAGGCGCGAGCAGCGCCGGGCCGCGCGCCTTGGCGGCTACAGCATCCAGGTCCAGCTCGCGCACCCGAGCGCGGCGGTGAAATCTCCGGACCACGCCGAGGTTCGCGCGGATCTCGCGCAGATCCTCGCGGCCTGCCGGCCGGAGGTCCTCTACGTGCACAATCCCCTCGACAAGCACGACACCCATGTCGCGGTGTTCCTGCGGTGCCTGGAGGCGATCCGCTCGCTTCCGCGGGACCGGCGGCCGCAGCAGGTGCTCGGCTGCGAAGTCTGGCGCGACCTGGACTGGCTGCCGGACGGCGAGAAGGTGGCGCTTGACGTATCCGACCGGCCGCGACTTGCGCAGGGGCTGCTCGGCGTCTTCAAGTCCCAGGTGGCGGGCGGCAAGCGCTACGACCTGGCGACGCTCGGGCGGCGCGCCGCCAACGCCAGCTTTCACGCGTCGCACGCGACCGATACCGCGCGGGCGGTCACGTTCGCGATGGACCTCACGGTTCTGACGCGGGTGGATTCGCTGGACGTGAAGACGCACGTGCGCGAAATCGTCCGGCGTTTCCGGGACGAGGCGACGGCGCGGCTCGAATCGCTGGCCTGACAGAAAGTCGTTGCCCGGCGGCGCCGGCCGGCGACAATCCGGCGATGGCGATTCCCGGATTTTCATCCCGCGGCGTCCGGCCCGCTCCGGGCTTGATTGAGGTCAGGGTGCGCGAGGTGGCGCAGCTGTTCAATTCGATGGATCCGTCGCCGTTTCACGAGCGCGATCTCGATGCAGACGCGGAGGAATTCATCGTCAGCTGGGCGCTTGAGCATCCCAGTGCGGCGCGGTTGAAGCTCGTGGTTCACCTCTCGAAGGCTCCGGCCGAGGGCGATCCGGCGGAGATGATCCGGCAGGCCGTGCATCACTATTTTGCATATCGCGCCCGGCTCAACTGGCTGGAGTTCAAGCAGATGATGCGGCAGGGCCGCACCTCGCTCATTGTCGGATTCGCCTTTCTGGCGGTCTGTTTTGTCACGGGGCAGTTTGTCGGCCGCCTCGGCACCCACACCTGGCACGAACTGACCCGGGAAGGGTTGACGATCATCGGCTGGGTGGCGATGTGGAGGCCGCTGCAGATCTACCTCTATGACTGGTGGCCGCTGCGACGGCGCGGGGCGATCTTCCGCAAACTGAGCATGATGGACGTCGAGGTGTGCATTGAGGAGCGGGCCTGAGGGCCGGGGAGGGACGGCGGAACGCGAGAGACAGGCGCAGGACATTTCAGCGGCGGAAAAAAGCCCCTTGACACTCATGATTGCGCTTCGCACCGTGCCCCTTCCTCACTGCAGGGTGGAGCAGCCTGGTAGCTCGTCAGGCTCATAACCTGAAGGTCGTTGGTTCAAATCCAACCCCTGCACCCAATTTAAGGCCCTTGGACACGCTCCAAGGGCCTTTTTGTTGAGCAAGTTACGAATCTGGCTGGGGGTGGCCTAGAAACATGCAACATCCTGCAACATCGTGCAACCCTGGGCAACTAAACCCGTAGTTTCCACCGTAGTTTCGTGACGGGCAACCGATGGCTGTAAATGCCGATGGGAAGGCAACGGAGTGCCGCGAGCACAAAGAGCAGGGACTTGGACTGGGGATTTGCAGGGTATTTTTCGATCGAGTGCCGCTAAGGGAATTTGCCGCGAAGTTGGGAATTGACCCCGCTCTCAGGTCCAGCAGCCAAGTTGGACCAGCCAGAGGGTCCGCTGGATAAGCCACCTCGACGGCTTCCTGTTTGACGTTCATCGGACCATCGAGTGGTACGACTTCCCGGATGATCTTTATCGCTAAACACGCCGCAGAAGTTCCTCACGCGAACTACCCGTGGATGACGGTGTGTCGACTCTCCTATGCAGGGGTCGCTCGGGATTTTGCCTTCACCCTTATGCGGGTGCGCACGCTTTCCTGCTGATGCCAATCTACCGGACGGGCATCGAGAGGCGTTCGATCCGAGATCTCCTCGCAGAGCAACGAGAGGAACAGGCGAAAATTGTCCCCAGACCACGGACAATCAATCGCGAGTTCCCGCTCCCGCATCGCGGTTTCCACCTCGGGCGTCAGGCCCATATCAAGATGGTGGGGATAGGCTGCCCGGATCCATTCAAAAAGTGCAGCGGCCTGGGAACTCAGTGCGAATTCTGTCTCTGGGGTGGCCCGAGCTAGCTCGGCGCGGAGCGCGGCACGAGTTTCATCCCAGTCTTTTATCGGACCTGCTTCAACGGTCCACGTGCAATGGCCGTTGCTGAGGTCCCAGCCTATCCGTAGCTTTCGACTGGAACGTACGGCATGCAGACAGTTGACGATTTCTTCGGTCCGAATTACCCCAGAAGCTGAGGCATGAGGAAAGCAGCGGAAGAACTCCTTTCGTGACCGTATACACCAGATGGATTGTGGCGCTGCACCCGCGAATGGCGCGTCGACCAGCATCTGGAATGTGAGCGGCGGAGCGAACATCGACTGTTTCTGGCGAACAGGAAGTCACCTGTGGAGCGAGAAGGCCGCCGGAGCCTGATCGGGACGCCGGCGGCGTTGGGGGTTTAGGCGACGGGTTCGTCGCCGGGGCGGTCCTTCATGCGGTAGGATTTGCCTTCAAGGACGACGGTCTCGGCGCGGTGCAGGAGGCGGTCGAGGATTGCGGCGGCGATGCCGGCATCGTTGTTGAAGATGGCCGGCCAGTGTTTGTACGCCTTGTTGGAGGTGACGATGATGGCGCCGCGCTCGTAGCGCTGGCTGATGATCTGGAAGAGCAGGTCGGCGCCCGACTTGTCCAGGGGCAGGTAGCCGACCTCGTCCAGTAATGTGCAGCTGCACATTATTGGACTCATGTTGAGTGATCAAA
>PMKA01000033.1 GCA_003157575.1 Opitutia bacterium | reverse complement strand
AGGCGAACTGATCGTCGCCGAGCCGATCGTCAGGATCGTCGTCTGGTCAGGCGTGATCACCACGTTGGAGGCCGCGATCTTGAGGGCCTGACCGATTCGAAGGCTAAACGAATCCAAGCTCAATTTCAGGCTGCCTGCTCCGGCTGAGAAATCGTAGCTACCAGTCAAACCGCCAAAATCCGAGGAGAATGCTGTTGCACCGGGGAAAAGGATCGCATCCGAGACGGAGACCGTAATGGTCCCAGACACCGACGGAGTTCCGCTGAAACTGAAATCGAAATTGCTGACCGTCACAGCCGCCCCGCTCAGGGTAAGGAAGCTGCCGATCTTCGCCGTCTGTCCTGAAAGCTGGCCAAACGAGAAACTTCCGAAGGAGATTCCCGTGGTTGTCACGGCAACATCTGTGACAACTCCCACCCCCATATTCTCGATGTCGGGGGAACTGAAGCTGGCGTTCGCCAGCGTAAAGAGGGTCTGCGTGCCAGACGTCCCGGGATTATAACTCAAATTCAGACCCGTGGCAGACAAGCTCAACGCATCCCCAACTTTCAGGTTCAGCGACGCCGCGCCCAGGCTGAAACTCATGCTCGCCAAATCCAACCCGCCCGAGACCGCTCCGATCTCCGCTGTTAAATAAGACTGTCCGGGATACAGGGCGGCTCCAGCAGCACTTATTGAAAGCGTACCTGTCGGGCTCTGCCCCTGGGTGTAATTGAAGCCCGAAAGCGTGACGGTCGGCGCCGTCAACTCCAGGAAAGAACCAATCTTAACATCGCCGAATGCGGCCGTCGCGTTCGCGATGGAGAATCCATCTTGCCGGATCGTCAGTCCGGAAACAGTGATCTCCGGATTCGGGGGACCGGTCGAGCTCACATTGCTCAACGCCAGGATCTGGACAGTCGCGCTGGCCAGCGTTGCGATCGTCTGGTTCGTCGAAGCATTCTTGCGGTCGTAAGTCGCCGTGAAACTGTCCGCCACAACCTGGAACGCATTCGCCACCGTGATCGTCAGCCGGTCAAACGAGAAGGTCAGCACCTGGCTCGTGAAGCTATAGGTCAGCGTGAGCGCATTCGTGTCGCCCGGAAGCGGTGTCACGCTCGCCGTATACGAACTGCTCGGCGCCAGGCTCGCCCCGGCCGTTGAAAGGCTGAAAGAACCGGTCAGGGAATCCGTGGCGAAATCCGAAGTCAGCGAAGCGGCAAGGGTCGTCGTCCCTGCACTCAAGAGCGTGTTGCCTGCGTTGCCGAGGATGTTCAACGAGGCGATCGAGGCGGTGCCGTTAAAAGTCGCCGAGGCCGAGTCGAAACTCACGTTCAGGTTGACTGTCGCACCGCTCGAACCGTTGTCGATGAATCCCTCGGTAGACAGGGACAGGCTGCCTGTTCCGGAAAGACCGCCGCTTGAAAGTGACACGCTCAGGCTGCCGCTGCCCACCGTAAACCCGCCAATCGCCAGATCCGAGACGCTCGCCGTCAAAGTCCATGCACCCGTCCCGCTATTATAGGATCCGCTGACCGCGATCGAGGCATCCCCGGAACTCCCCTGGGCCGTCAAACCAGGCAGGCTGAGACTCCCGGACAGCGTGCTCAACTGGGTCACCGACGTGCTCCGGTCCGGCTGATTCGCAGTCGCCGTATAGGTCGTCGCATAGTTCAGCGAAAGCGGCCCCACCGCAAATCCGACCGCAATCGTCGCGGTACCATCCGCGGTCGGAGCGATCTTGTTGGCCAGGTCTCCGCTCAGCTCGCCTGTAGTATAAGTGTTCTGCGCCGGATTGAGCTGCAGCCGCACCGTCAGGTTCGCTCCGGCCGTGCCNNCTTGTTGCCCACCGTGCCCGTCCCAGCCACTGTGCCTGCCCCTGCTGCAGACAAAACCAGGGCCGTGTCAGCAGAAATAAAGAACCCGCCTGTATTGACTCCAAAGACCAGCGTCAGGGTAAGGTCGCCGGTCCAGGTGATCGTCCCGGTCAGGTTCAAAAGCGAAGCCAGCCCCTGGAGCAGATCCGGCGTCGACGTGCCAAACGAATTGCCCGTGTACCCCGACGACGTAAGCCCCGAAGCCAGCGTAACCGAATAATGCCCCTGCAATTCAAGGCCGCTCCCCGAGGGAACGTCGGCGATCGTCGTCCCCCCAACCGTCGCCCCGCCGGCGATCGAGTCCACCGTGTATCCGCCCGCCACAAGCGCCGCCACCAGATCATCATTGCTGGACGACGCCGTGATCGTCGGAAGCGTCGCACTGCCCACCACCGTGTCCAGTCCCAGAAGAGTCGCCAGCGCATCCGGCAACACCGGCAGCGTCAACGCGCCCAGTCCCTGCACCGACGTATTGATGGAAGCCAGGTTGAAGTACGGCCCGAACTCCTGCACAATCGACTCCGCCGCGTCCAGCCCCGTACGCACCGTCGCGCTCAAGGGAGACTCTGAACTCTGCACAAGGACCCGGGCCTGACCGGAAATCAACGATATCGAACCCGCCGGCCCGCCCGACGGAAGATCGACCGCGCCAAAACTGCCCGTCAGACTTCCACTCCAGGTCACAAACGGAAGCGTCGCGTTCGCATCGCTGGACGGAATCGCATCATCCACGCCACGGATTACCAGCGAAACTCCGTTCAACGAGAGATCACCGCCCACCGCAACGCTGTCGATTGTGCCGTCGCCATAGAGGCCAACCGACAGGACGGCCCCCTCCGCAAAAGAGAGCTTCCCGTTTATCGCGATGCTGCCTCCCGTCGTCGCATCGCCTGACTCCGTGTAGGCGGAAGGCGAGAGAGTCCCGGTGATGATCACGGGGGCGTCGATGGTTCCCGACCCCGTCAACGTTCCGCCAAAGACAAGCGCTGTTTGTTGGGCGCTGACTGTGATCCGTCCAGAACCGCCGAGCGTAATGGTGCCGTTCGACACAAAGTTCGACGCACTGTCCAAGCTCAGGATTCCACAAAGGGTTAGCGCTCCGGTGGACCCGACAAGGAAACCTGCATTCTGGGTGCTGATCAGGCCGGCAGCCGATACGTAGGATTCGCTGCCGTAGATGGAAAGAGACCCATCAGTCACGCTCAGCGTCTCGTTGTCACCGACATAAAGATTGTTGAGGAACAGATGCACCCCCTCCACGGCCGGATCGGCAGGATGAAAATCTGCCGAGATCATGACAGAGGAACCGAAGGTGGGAACTCCACCCTGCCAGTTCTCTGGATCGGACCATGCACCGTCCCCGCCCACCCAGACATGGACCGAATCCAAGTCAGGGATCGTCGCAACAAGGTTCACCGCTGCACTCCCGCCTTCAGCCGCCGTCTGGAAATCCAGTCCTGCGGAATCCGCGGTCCCGATGACTGTGTCGACCACTGAAAACATCCCCGGGATGGAGTTCGCAAACCCGTCGGCCTGAAAAACCGTATACTGGGATCCCGCCTCAGGCGAGTAGCCGTTGAG
>PMKA01000360.1 GCA_003157575.1 Opitutia bacterium | reverse complement strand
GACGAGCTGCTGGCCGATGGTGAAAAGACCGTTGACCGTGGAATAAAGCGCGAGGGCGCAGGAGAAGCTGTAGCAGAAGAGGGTGAACATCACCGGCATGAACTTCATCATTTTCACCTGCGCGTTGTCGACCGTCGGCTGAGGGGTCAGGCGCATCTGGAAGAGCATCGTGGCGCCCATCAGCAGCGGCATGATGTTCAGCGGGAATCCGAAGAGGCGGACCACGGTGTCGGGCACGGAGAGATCCCGGGCCCAGAGAAAGCCCTGGAAACGGAGCTCGGCGGATCCCTGGAGCATCGTGAAAAATCCGATGAACAGGGGCATGGTGATGAGCATCGGCAGGCAGCCGCCCATTGGATTGATCTTGTGCTCCTTGAAAAGCGCAAGGGTGGCCTGATTGAGCTTCTGCGGGTTGTCCTTGAATTTTTCCTTCAGGGCAGCGATCTGCGGCTGGAACTTCTGCATGCGTTTGGCCGAGCGCGAGGCCGCGAGCGTGAAGGGCAGGCTGACGGTCTTGATGATGAGCGTCATCAGCACGATCGCCAGACCCCAGTTTCCGACCCACCGCTGCGTCCAGTGCATCAACGTGTTCATGAACGGCGCAACGTAGACGCTGAGAAAGATCTTTCCGTAGAGGGTGCCGTATTGCATCACTCCATCCTCATTGTGCGCGAGCTTGGCCAGGCGCGGGTATTCCTTGGGCCCGACGTAGAGATCGCCGGCCACCTGTGCGCTGGCACCTGCGGCGAGAGGAGTCAGGTCGAACCGTTCCGCGCCGGTCAGGCCGATGTTTGCGGTCTGCGCTCCGGGCAGGCGCGGCAGGTCGATGCGCCGCGTGATCACCGTCTGTCCCGGTTTGTCGGCGGTAAAGATGCTGACAAAGAACTGATTCTTTACCGCAGCCCAGACAACCGGTCCGCCCTTCTCAACATAGGCTTTGGGCGCCGGGTCCCTGCCGAACATCCGCCCGACGAAACCGGCGCCTTCCAGGCTGCCGCGATCGGTGACAACGGTGCTGCTGCCGTCGTAGTTTGCGACATTGAGGTATTGGCCGTAATCGCTCGGGCTGACAAGCGAAGCGGTGCCGAGGCTGAACGTCGCATGCGGCACCGACGCGGTTCCGTTTGTCAGATTGCGGAAGGTCGTTTCATGCCGGATGACATAGCCGCTCGGATCATCGCGTTCCGCGGGATTGGACTGACGCAGCACGTACCGTCGCGTGACCTCGATCCGGTTGCCCAACACCGCGCGATAGACCACTTCAGTGGGGGAGGCGGAGACGATCTGGTAGCGCGTCGTGCGGCCAAGTTCCGGATTGGACTCCTCCGTGAACGCGAGAATCGGGTCGGCATGCAGATCGTTGAATACGTAGGAGGCCGGCTTTCCCAGCTCGGCCTTGTAGTCCTGGAAGGCAACATCGCGGATGGCTCCGCCGAAGTCGGTCAGGTTGACCTTGATGAAATCGTTGGAGAGCGTCGTGATCGTCGCGTCCGTGCTGTCGCTGGCGACCGCGGCGAAAGTGGCGTCTGACGGAAGCGGCGCCCCGGGTGTCGCAGGATTTGTGGCCGCTGCGGGAGCCGGGGTTCCGGCGTCGGACTGGGAGACGACAGGCAGCCGCGGAGGAGGCGGAGGCGAGAAGCGTTGTCCGACATAAAGGCAGACAAACGCCCCGACCAGAAGTGCGACGCCGATGATTGTGTTCTTTTTGTCCATCCAGAGAGAAAGATGAAGGTGGAATTGAGGAGGCGAAAACTCGAGCGTTACAGGGTCCGGTCTAGGCTTCTGTCGGGGACCCTCGAAGGACGGTCTTGCAGGCCGGACTGCGCCTTGGCGAAGGCGGAACCGGGTCAAACCCGCCGGGGTGCCACGGGTGGCACTTGAGCAGGCGGACTACCGCCAGCCAGGAACCTCGGACCGCGCCGTGGGCGCTTATGGCATCGGTGGCGTAAACCGCGCAGGTCGGATGAAAACGGCAGCCGCACCCCGGGCCGCAAACGACAGGCAGGACGGGCGAGAGCGAATGCCGGTACAGCCAGATCAAAGCGATGAGGCCGCGGGCGGGAAGGGAGACCAGGAGCCTTGGTTGCGGCCTCAATGCCGCGGTGTGCAACATCCGGGACAGGCTGTGGACGGCGTGGGAAGTGCGGCCGTGCGGCCGGCGAAAGAGCGCAGCACGTTTTCCGTTGCCCAGCATAGCGCCTTGTCCGGGGTTGCTCATCTTTTCGACGCAGCCATCTGCCGGCACGCTTCGATGAACCTCTCCTCAGCCTCCGCGAATTTGAGCCGGTTCAACGCCGCGCGCGCAACAAGCAGCAAATCGGTGCCCGCAGGAACGAGTTCCTGGTGGCGCCGGAAAACTTCGCGGAGGCGTCGTTTTGCAGCGTTGCGGGATACGGCCGGTCCCACCGCAGCAGTTGACGCCACGACACCCACCCTGACAAGCGCGGGTGGAGTTGTCGCCGTTTCTCCACGGCGCCGCCACCACAAGGTGAAGGCTCCGCGGTCGAGACGGCAGCCCTGGGCGCGGACGCTGCGGAAGTCGTCCTGGCGTCGCAGATGCTGCTCGGGGCGGAAATGCATAGGGAAAAGGCTGAAACGCTGAAAGACGACGGAGCTGAGGGACCGGGTCATTGATGCCGGAACCCGGCGGTCCGGTTTCAGCCATTCAGCTTTTTCTCAAACAACGGTCAGGCGCTTGCGACCCTTGCGGCGTCGGGAGGCGAGCACCTTTCGACCGCCGGAGGTTGCCTTGCGGGCACGGAAACCGATCTTGCGGGCGCGTTTCTTGCGATGGGGGCGGAATGTAGGTTGCATGGTTTTGTCGAAAAAAGAGGGTCAAGGTGACTGGAGGCGCTCCAGTGTGTCAAGGACAGGGTTGGCGGTGTTTCGGGGTTTCAACCGACGGAAGACCGGTTAAACTCGGGTTTATGTGTTATCGCTACGTGCTGCAGCGGGAGGCGCTCGGAGCCCTGGCAACGCAGTTGGGAGTGTCGCGGACGCCTGACTGGCGCTCGCGTTACAACCTTGCGCCGGGGGAGGCCGTCCCGGCGGTGCGGCAGCGGGCCGGGGCCGGCGGACGCTCGTATGAAGTCGTGAATCTCCACTGGGGGTTGCTGCCGGCATGGGCGCAGGAGGCGGCCACGGTGCCTGCGAATGCCCGGGCTGAAGGTCTGTCAGGCAGTCCGATGTTTCGGGAGGCTTTTCGCCGCCGCCGCTGCGTCATTCCGGCGAGCGGGTTCTATGAATGGCGCGCACAAGGAGGGCGCCGGCAACCGTACCTTTTTTTCCTGGGAGACGGAGCAACGCTGTGTTTTGCCGGATTGTGGGAGCCCGGGCGCGAGCCCGAGGGCGGGCGCGCCGCCGGCAGCTGCGCGATCATCACGACAGCGCCCAACGAATTGGTCCGCCCGATCCACGACCGCATGCCGGCGATCCTCGAGTCCGATGCCTTCGACGCCTGGCTCGACCCCGACGCCGAACGTCCGGTTCTCGACGGCCTGCTCCTCCCCGCTGCGGGCGGCACGCTGGCACGCGTGGCGGTGGATCGGGGCGTGGGCAACGTCGCCAACGACGG
>PMKA01000307.1 GCA_003157575.1 Opitutia bacterium | reverse complement strand
GGCGGACCACGCCAACTGGTGTCCCCTCGGAGCGTGCGCGCTTGCCGGGACGACGCTGCCGATCGACCGGGAATATACGGCGCGCGTGCTGGGCTTTGTCGATGCCCGCGGGCGGCCTCGGGTGACCCAGAATTCGATGGATACCGTGGCGGACCGCGACACCTTCATCGAATTTGCGGCGGCGTGCGCGATCGCCGGCGGGCATCTGTCGCGAATCGCCGAGGACCTCGTGCTCTGGTCGAGCGCGGAGTTCGGATTCGTGACGCTCTCCGACGCGTTCTCCACGGGGTCGTCGATCATGCCGCAGAAGAAAAACCCCGATTCATGCGAACTGCTGCGCGGCAAGTCCGCGCGCCTGGCCGGGAATCTGCAGACCCTGCTGACGCTTGTGAAGGGTCTTCCGCTCACCTACAACCGCGACCTGCAGGAGGACAAGCCGCCGGTGTTCGACAGCTTCGACCAGGTCGCGCTCTGTTTCGATGTGCTTGCCGGGGCTGTCGCGGGGCTGAAGGTGAATTCCGCCCGCTGTGCGGCCGCGGTGGCCGACCCGGCGCTGCTTGCGACGGACCTGGCGGAATACCTCGTGAAGAAGGGCGTCCCGTTTCGCGAGGCGCACCATGCGGTGGGCGCCGTGGTCCGTCTGGCGGAGGAGAACTCGGTCGGGATCGATGCGTTGACGCTCGAACAAGTGCAGCCGGTGCATGCGGCGTTCGCGGCCGACTGGAGCAAGGTGTTCGATCTCCGGCGCTCCATGGTTGCGCGGTCGGGCGTGGGAATGCCGGGACCGGCGCAGGTGCGCAGGCAGCTGGCGCGCTGGCGCAGGGTGCTGGCCGATTGAGCCCGGGCATGTCCTCGATCCGCATCCTGTCCGACCGCGTGGTCAACCAGATCGCCGCGGGCGAGGTGATCGAGCGGCCGGCCGCGGTGGTGAAGGAACTGGTGGAGAACAGCCTCGATGCGGGCGCAACGAGGATCGAGGTGGAGTATCGCAGCGGGGGCCGCGCGTACATCCGGGTGGAGGACAACGGCAGCGGCATGATCCGCGACGAGGCCCTGCTTTCTCTCGAACGGCACGCGACGAGCAAGATCGCCGAGACGGCGGATCTCGACCGGCTCGCCACGTTTGGTTTCCGTGGCGAGGCGCTTCCGTCCATCGCAAGCGTGGCGCGCTTCGAACTGCAGACCCTGGGCGCCGGGGAGACGGCGGGCACGGAGATTCTCATCAACGGCGGGAAGTTCGTGCACGTGCGGGACTGCGGCCGGCCGGCGGGCACGCGGATCGTTGTCTCGCAGCTTTTCAATTCGGTGCCGGCGCGGCGCAAATTTCTCAAGAGCGACCCCACCGAGAGCGCCCACATCATCCATTGTGTGCGGCTCTACGCGCTCTCCTGTCCGCAGGCGGCATTCACGTTGATCGAGGACGGTCGCGTCGTCTTCCGCTCCCCGGAATGCAGGACGACCGCGGAACGGGTGGCGGAAATATTCGGACGGCAGATTGCGGATGCGATGCTGCCCGTGGAGGCGGCGGACGCCGGCCTGGAATTGCGCGGGCTGATAAGCAGGCCGGGGGTGGGGCGGGCCACGCGGCACGAGATGATCACCTACGTCAACCGCAGGCCGGTGGACAGCCGGACGCTCAGCTATGCGCTGATCGAGAGCTATCACGAGCTGCTGCCGAAGGGGCGTTATCCCCTCGCATTCCTCTTTCTCGAGCTCGACCCGGCCGCGGTCGACGTGAATGTGCACCCGGCGAAACGGGAGGTGCGTTTTCGCAACGAGTCGCAGGTGCGCGCCTTCGTCATCCGGGCGGTGTTGGAACGGCTGCGGGAGCTTGGCGCCGCGGCCCGGCCCGTGGCGCCGGCGACGGGAGGCGATGCTTTCCGCCCCGCAGCACCGGCGGTTTTCGCGGCGGCGGCCGCGCAGCCGGAATCGCGCATGGCGGCGCCGTTCCCTGCGTACCGGGCGCCTCCGGCCATGCCGCCTCCCGCGGTTCCGGCGCCAGGCGTTCTGCCGGCCGCCCTGGATGCCGCCGGCGGCGAAGCGCCCCGGGTGAACACCGGCTGGCGTTACGTGGGCCTGGCCCACGGGGTTTATGCGCTTTTCGAAACCGAGGCCGGCGTGGTGCTGCTCGACCGGCGCGCGGCGCACGAGCGCATCTGGTATGAGCGCCTTCGCGGCGAGTTTGCCGCGGCGCGCGTTTCCACGCAGCGCCTGCTGCTCCCGGTCCCGGTGGAGCTTGATGCGATCACAACGGCGTTGCTGCTCGAGCGGCTGGAGTTTCTGCAGGGCAACGGATTTGAGATCGTGGAGTTCGGCCGCAATTTCTTCCGCGTGGAAGGAGTTCCCTCATGGATGGACCCCTCCGATGCCGAGCCGTTTCTGCGCGACCTGCTCGGCGCGCTGCGCGAAGGGCGGCTGAGCGGGAAGAATCTCGACCTGGCGCGCGACGAGCTTGCGCGCCTGGCCGCGCTCCGGGCGGTGCGCCTGCCCGGGTGCGCCGGCGGGACGGAGATGGATTCGCTGGTCTCCCAGCTTTTTTCCTGCCGTCAGCCGTTGACCAATCCGGCGGGCGCGCCCACGTTTGTCGAACTGAGTCACAGCGAGTTGACGCGACGTTTCCAAAAATAGCATTCTTCCCAAGAGGCGGCTTTAGTACTGGCGGCTGGAGGGCTGGGGCCCGACAGGCTGCCGGGTCCGCTGAAAGATCCCTGCCTCCGGCCATGTCCGCTCCCACAACACCCGATCTGAAGAACTCCCCGGTTGCCCGGCCGGCCGCGTCCTGCGAGGCCGCCGGCCCGGACGTCGCCGCGATCAAGCAGTCCATCCTGCGCCACCTGAAGCACACGCTGGCGCGGGACCCCGGCACGGCCACGGTCCGCGACTGGTGGATCTGCATGGCGATGGCGGTGAGGGACAACATCCTCTCCCGGTTTCTGGCCACACAGGCTGTGCACAACGACGGCAATGTGCGCAGGGTCTATTATCTTTCGCTCGAATACCTCATGGGCCGCCTGCTTGAGGCGAATCTCTACAACACCGGCCTGTACGAAACGGTGGTCGCGGCGGTGAACGAGCTCGGCATGGATTTCACGACTTTGCGCGACGCCGAGGAGGACATGGGGCTGGGGAACGGCGGTCTTGGCCGTCTGGCGGCGTGCTTCCTCGATTCGCTCGCCACGCACGACTAT
>PMKA01000133.1 GCA_003157575.1 Opitutia bacterium | reverse complement strand
CGAAATAGTAGATCCTGCCTAGCGGTGTGTTTTCCGAGAAGACACTGCTATCAAGATTCTACCGAGTGAATACCCTGACGACAGGCAGATCTGCAGCAGTAGAAACAGATGCGGCCAGAACGGATTGTCCGTCGATTTGCCATTCGATCTCTCCTTCAACACAGTCCATGCGTTTCTCCAAGAAAGAGAATAGACGTGCCACAGTCGTTTTGCCCGAGCCATTCCAACCATAAAGCACGTTGTATCGCCGAAACTCCGGGAGGTCGACCGGCCACGAGAAATCCGAGAACGCGCGATGTCCCCAGATGCGGGAGATGCGCTGTATCGGCACCGTAGCCAGAGGAGTTTGTGCGCCAGCAGGCATTGTCTAGTCAGCGTCAGTCGGACGCAACTGAGGCGACAGCAGCGTCCACTGCACGGCAAAAAGCACACCCTGACCGGTGCGCGGGAAGAGACCAGCCTGGGTTTCGTCGAGCAAACGGGGAAATAGGGCTAATCCATTCATGGTCGGCCACGAATGGAGCTTCAGGACTTTTCAAGAAAAGGCGAGACGTGGATTTCGCAGCCCCTACGCCAATAACACCCGACATTGTCATCCAAAGCCTCGTGCGGCGGCAACGGCCGTCCTTTCGCCATTCCGGGTGATCCGGTTTGACCTTGCGGATTCCCTCGCAAAGCTTGGCCGCTCACGGCCATGTCATTAGAACTCATCAAACAGGCCCTTCTCGCCTCCTACGAAACCTACGGAGGCATCAATCATATCGACGGCGCCAACCTGCCGTCGGAGGAGTCGGTCAACCGGCTCGCATCGGATTTGATGCACGTCCTCTTCCCCGGGTTCTTCGAGCAGAGCTCCCTCACCACGCAGAATATCGGAGTGGTGATCGAACGCCGTCTCACCGAGATCTCCGCGCGGATGACCGACGAGATCGAGAAATGCCTGGGCTTCGCGCATGACGCCGAACCTGCGCTCCACGCCCGCGAATTCACGGACGAACTTCTCCGCCGCCTGCCGGCGGTCCGGCAGGTCATCCAGACGGACGTCACCGCCGCCTATCACGGCGATCCCGCCGCGCGCAGCGTGGAGGAGATCATTCTCGCCTATCCGTGCGTCCTCGTCATCTCGCTGCAGCGCATCGCCCATGAATTGTACCTGCTCCGCGTGCCGCTGCTGCCGCGGATGCTGACGGAATACGCCCACGAACGCACCGGCACCGACATCCATCCCGGCGCGCAAATCGGGCCGCACTTCTTCATCGACCACTGCACCGGCGTCGTCATCGGAGAGACCGCCCGGATCGGTTCGTACGTCAAGATCTACCAGGGCGTCACCCTCGGCGCAAAATCGTTCGAGGTCGATGCCACGGGCGATCCGGTCAAGGGAGTCAAACGCCACCCCGACGTCGGGGACCACGTCACCATCTACGCCCACGCGACCATCCTCGGCGGGGACACCTACATCGGCGCCCATTCCGTCGTGGGGGCGAACGTGTGGATCATGAAATCGGTCCCGCCCCACTGCATCGCCTACTACAAGGGGGAGAACCTCGTCGTGCGCCCGCGCAGGAGAAAAGAGGCCTCGATCATCACCACCCTCGATCTCCAGGACGGGGCCGACTGGGTGATCTAAAATCCAAACGCCCGGTCCTGCCGGGCGACAAGGCTTCGTGCGAGATCCCGCGCAAAGAACGGCCCGCTGAAGATCAGGCCTGTGTAAATCTGCACAAGCGTCGCGCCCGCGTCCAGCTTCTCGCCCGCCGAGACGGGATCCATGACTCCGCCCGATGCGATGATCGGCAGTTTCCCGCCGGTGGCCCGCGCCAGATAGTTGACGATCTCCGTCGAGCGCGCCCGCAGCGGACGTCCGCTCAGGCCGCCCGCCTGGTTCACCGCGGCGAACGGTCCCGGCCGGGCGAGCGTGGTGTTCGTGGCGACAATCCCGTCGAGGCCGAACTCGGCGATGACGGAAAGCACATTGTCGATCTGGGGGAAGCTCAGGTCCGGCGCGATCTTCAGCAGGAGGGGCCGCCTGGGCCGGCCCGACGCGGTCCGCGCCCGGTTCGCATTCGTGAGGACCGGAAGCAGCTCCCTCAGCCAGTGCTCCTCCTGAAGCTGGCGGAGGTCGGGCGTGTTCGGGCTGCTGACATTGATTACAACGTAGTCGGCGTGGTCCGCGAGCAGCTCGAAGCTCCCGAGGTAATCCTGGGCGGCCTTGTCGAGCGGCGCCGCCCTCGACTTGCCGATGTTGATGCCCAGAGGAATCCGCCTCGCACCCGGCGCAGGCATGCGCGCGAGGCGCCGCGCAACCGCCTCCGCGCCCTGGTTGTTGAAACCCATGCGGTTGATCACCGCCTCCTGCTTCGGAAAACGAAACACCCGCGGACGGTCGTTGCCCGGCTGGCGCAGCAGCGTCACGGTCCCGATCTCGACGTGGCCGAAACCCAGCGCGGCCGCGCCGCGCCACGCAACGCCGTTTTTGTCGAACCCCGCGGCAAGCCCGACGGCGTTGGGAAACCGGAGGCCCATGCACTCGATCGGCTGGGCGCGCCCCGCGGTAAGCTGTGTCGCCATCTCCAGCATCCGCCGCAGCGGCGCGACGGCGCCGAGCACGGCCATCGCCTCCACCGCCCGTTCATGATCGAATTCAGGATCGAAGCGGAAAAGCATGGGCCGGACGCATTTCTCGTATAGAAACCCCATGGGCGTGAAACTGCGATCCGCCCGAAAAAACTCAAGCCCGGCGAGCCGGCCGCCGCCCGGGTCTTTCCACGCGGAAAAAGGACGCCATTTTGTGCTTGTTATTTGCGCCCTCCCCCCCACCCTGCGCACCGTTTTCGCGCCGCGGGCGCTGCGGGGGGCGTTCGCAGAACCGTCATAAATTATTTTTTCGCTGAGGGATTGACTCTGCCCCAAAGGCGGCTTTTTGGTGCACGAAAACATCCGTCATCATTTCCACAACCTATGGCCAGATCCGCTCCCCAACTCGAATGGTGCAACGTCCGACTTGGAGACGACCACAACTGGTGGGTCGAGGAAGTCAGCGACCCCGTGCGCTGGGATGTGGACGGACTCAGCATCATTGATCCCCGCCAGGTCCAGCACATCATCGAGCTCGTCGACCAGCTGCGCGATTACGGCTTCGACCAGGACCTGATGGAGCGCGCATTTTTCCCGTTCCGCATCGAGCGGGACCTGGGGGCCGGGCGCGTCCGGCTGGCTCGCGTCAAGGATTCGCTCTTCGAATCGGAAGAAAAGCTGTTTGCCCTCCCCGACCTGCTCGACGAGGAGAACGGCCCCTACGCGGATTTTCTCGATCACATCACCCGGCTGCGGGTGAAAATGCTGAACGATCTCTTCGACTTTGAACACGCGCTGAGCGTCGACGAGGTGGAGGATGAAATTCGCGAAGCTCGGAATATCGATTTCATGGAAGGAAAGGCGGTGCACGTGTTCACCGAAGTGACCGCGATCCTCGACTACGTGCCCGCCGGATGGGAAGGCGAGGAGGAGGGCGAACACCCCGCGCGCAAGGAGGACGAGCTCGACGACCAGGATCTTCCCGCCCTCGATGAGGCGGAGGAGGAACGCCTCAAGAACGACCAGTCGCTGAAATGGGACGAGGATGACGAGGAGGGCGACGAAGATGAGGACGAGGAGGGCAAGAAGGGCGACGGCGATGAGGACGAGGAGGAGGACGAGGGCACGGCGAAACCCGCCAACGACGAGGACGATCCTCCGCGTCGCCGGAGCGGACGCACAAAGGAGTAGAAGCGACGGATGGCGGGGCGTGAGGCCCTCCCTGCCAACGGATGTTCGCAGCAAACGGATCGCCTCCGCCGCCAACCGGCGCATGCGCCTGCCCTCCCGACTGAGCCGAAATACCTTTGACAATTCCCGCGGCAGGAGTTGCTCTGCTTTGGCCGGCCCACTCGCCGCGATATTCTAAAGACATGGCCAGCAATTTGTTTGGTTATTTATCGAACGACATCGGGATCGATCTCGGTACCGCGAACACCTTGGTCTACGTAAAGGACAAGGGTATCGTGCTGCGTGAGCCGTCGGTGGTTGCGATCAGCACGTCGACGCGCAAGGTGTTGGCAGTCGGAGAGGAGGCCAAACGCATGCTCGGCCGCNNCATCCGCCCGATGAAGGACGGCGTTATCGCCGACTTCGACATCACCGAGGCGATGCTCCGGTATTTCATCCGGAAGGTGCACAGCAACACATTTCGCGTGGCGCCCAGGGTGATCATCGCGATCCCCTCGGGCATCACCGAGGTCGAGAAACGCGCGGTCAAGGAGTCGGCGACCCACGCGGGCGCGCGTGAGGTCCTTACGATTGAGGAGCCGATGGCCGCTGCGATCGGAGTCGGCCTCCCGGTCGAGGAGCCGGCCGCAAACATGATCGTCGACATCGGCGGCGGCACCACCGAGATCGCGATCATTTCGCTCGCGGGCGTCGTATTCTCGAAATCGATCCGCGTGGCGGGCGACGAGCTCGACAGCTCGATCATCAATTACATGAAGCGGGCCTACAACCTCCTCATCGGAGAGCGCTCCGCTGAAGAGATCAAGATCCGGATTGGCTCCGCCTACCCTCTCGATGAGGAACTGGCGATGGAGGTCAAGGGCCGCGACTCCGTGGCCGGCCTGCCCAAGACCATCCATATCACCTCCCAGGAAATCCGGGAGGCGCTGGCCGACACGATCACCGCTATCGTCGACGCAGTCCGCATGGCCCTCGAGCGGTGTCCGCCCGAACTTTCGGCCGACCTCGTCGACCGCGGTTTTGTCATGGCAGGCGGCGGCTCGCTGATTCGGAACATCGACCGCCTGCTCAGCGAAAAGACCGGCCTGCCCGTGACAGTGGCCGACGATCCGCTCAGCGCCGTTGCGAACGGCACCGGCGTCGTGCTCAGCGATCTGAGCTTCCTTCTGCCGCATTTCACGAACGAGGCGAAGCTCTAAGGGGCACCGCGCCGCATCCGGCGGAGCCTCCGTTTCCGCGGGTAATGACGGGAGGCGCCGCGGGCCCGGGCGCGAAATATTCGTATCGATTCGCGCCGTCCGCCGATCAAGAATCCCCGGCAGACCGTGTCCTCAAAGCGTTTCGACCAGGCCAGACCCTTTCTCTCACTCGGCATCATCGTGCTCGCGTGGCTCCTGCTGCCCGTGGGCGTGAAGTCGTTTTTGCGTGTGACGTTCTTCGAGCTTCAGGCGCCGGTCCAGGTCACCGCCTCCTATGTGCGCGACCTGCAGGAATTCTGGGCGGATCGCTCGCATTCAAAGGACGAGCTCATCGAGGCGGCGCACCAGCTCCGTCATGCCTACGCCGGCTATGAGTTCCAGGCACAGCAGGCGGAGGCCCAGCAGGCCGAAATCGCGCGTCTCGAGGGCCTGCTCCGCCTGCCCTCCAATCCGAAGTACCGTTTTGAACCCGCGCGCGTTTGCCGGCGCGACCTTTCCGGCTGGTGGCAGCAGCTCACCATCCGCAAGGGCTCGAATTACGATCTGACCGTCGGCGCACCCGTCGTCTACAGCGGCGGCGTGGTCGGACGCGTGCGCGAAGTCCGGCTCTACGAGGCGGACGTCGACCTCGTGTCGAGCCCGCGCCTCCGCCTCGCCGCCACCTTTGAAAACGACACGCGTCCGGTCAGCTACCAGGGAGGGAACAACCCGCCCCTTGCCCCGGCCCGCGGCATCGTGGAATTCGTCCCGCCGGACATCGTCGCCTATTCCTCGACGCCACTGCGGCTCGTCACCTCGGGCCTCGGCGAATTTCCGCCCGGACTGACCATAGGCTATGTGCAGCGGCTCGAAACCAGCCCGGACGGCCTGTTCCAAAGCGGCGAAGTGTCTCTCGACCGGCGTCTGACGGAGCTCACCGAGGTCACCGTCCTCGTCCAGCTGCCGCCGGATTGATCCGCACACCCGGCACACGCCTCCCGCCCATGTACCGCCGCTGGTTGATCGTCTTCGCCGCCTCTCTGCTGCTCTGGTCGATCGTCTGCCAGGTGAACCACTATCTGGCGCCGTACGGCGCGTATCTTTCGGTCGGAGGGTTGCTCGTGACTTTCGCCGCGTTGCGCCTGAACCTCCGCAACGGTTTGACCGCCACGATCCTCATCGCGCTCGCCGTCGACTCCCTCGAACCCGTGCCGGCGGTGGCCAACCACCTGATCTTCGGCCCTCACCTTTTGCTGTTCGCGACCGCCCACGTCCTGATTTTCCATCTGCGGAACCGCTTTCCTCGCGAGGAGACGCTGTTCGGCCTCGGCACGGCGCTGCTGGCAAACCTGGCGATCTTCCCCGGCCTTTCGTTCTTGTATGTCGAGCTGGCCGCGCCCCCCGCGTCCGGGACGGCTTCGCTGCGCCTGCTGGCTGACCTCGGCTGGTCGCAGCTGTTCATCCTGATCGCAGCCCCCTGGTTTTTCTCCCTCCAGGAACGAGCCCTCGAGCTTGCCCACGTCGAACTCGCGGAGGAAGACAACCGGTTCTATTAGGAGCGGGCTCGGACTTCGTCCGTCGCACTGCGAGGCGGTCTTGCCGTTTCCACGCGGAGCCCCATCCTTCCAGAACGCCGGCGGCTGTCCGGCCGCACAGGCGTCCTTTGCCGTGAGCATCATCGAATCCTATCGTCCGCAGCGCTTCCGCCTCATGTTTTTTCAGGGGCTGATCGTGGCGATGCTGTTGGTGCTCGCCGGAGGGCTGGCCTACCGCCAGATCGTCCGGTTCGGCGACTACGGGGAGCGCGAACGCCTGCAGAACCAGCGCCGCGTGCTCGTCCCAGGTCCTCGCGGAAATATCTACGATCGCGAAAACCGGCTGCTCGTCGGCAACCGTTCCCGCTTCGCCGTCACGCTCTACCTCGACGAATTGCGCCGCGAATTCCGCCGGGAATACATCGAGGTTGTCCGCCGATACCGCGAGAGCGAGGCCGCGGGCGAGCTTTCCAGGAGCGACCGGCCCTCGCCCTCCCAGCTCGAACAGATTTCGCGCGCGCAGGTGGTCCAGCGCTACCTCGACGAGGTCAACCGCCTGCTCAGCCGGGATGAGAAGGTCGACATGAACCAGCTCAACCGCCATTTTCAGCAACAGCTCCTCCTGCCCTATGTCCTGCTCGACGACCTGAAACCCGAGGAGTTCGCCCGGCTCATCGAGGAACTGCCGGTGCAGTCGCCCCTTCAGGTCTACACCTCCAGCACCCGCTACTATCCAAACGGCTCCGCCGCCGCCCACGTGCTGGGCTACGTCCGCGCCACGGATGAAGTCTCCGGAGACGAAATAAGCGGCGAGGACCTCAAGACGTATGCATTCAAGGGCACCGTCGGACGCGACGGACTTGAACTGCAATACGACCCCCTGCTCCAGGGCGAGACGGGCGCCGCGATCTTTCGCGTCGATCCCGCCGGATTCCGGGTCAACCCTCCCCTCGAAAAGCACGCGCCCCGGCAGGGCGAGCGGCTCAACATCAGCATCGATCTCGACCTCCAGATGGCCGCCGAGAAGGCGATCGCACAGTTCGAAACGCTCAAGGGCGCGGCCGTGGCGCTCGATGTGCGCACCGGCGAAGTGCTCGTCCTGGCGAGCAAGCCGGATTACGACCTGAACGACTTCTCGCCCCGCCTGAGTCAGGCCTCGGCCCAGAAGATCCACGAGACCGGGGCGTGGACCAATCTTGCGATCGCCGGAGTCTATCCGCCGGGTTCGACCTTCAAGCTCATCACCTCCCTTGCCGGACTTCGCAGCGGACTGATCTCCGTCGACGGCTTCACCGTGGACTGCGAGGGCACGGTTCGGATCGGCAACCGCAATTTCGTCTGCGACAAGAGCGCGGGCGGGGTCGCCCGTCACGGCGTCATCTCCCTCCGCGATGCCATCGCACTAAGCTGCGACATCTACTTCTACAAGGTGGGAACCACGATCGGCCCGGATGCGATGGCCGGGGAGGCCCGCCGGTTCCACCTCGACCAGCCCACGGGCATCGACCTGCCTTACGAGGTCCGGCGCATGCTGATTCCGGACCCGGCCTGGAAGAAGAAGGTCAAGGACGAGGCCTGGTTCGCCGGCGACACCGCCAACATGGCCATCGGCCAGGGCGATGTCGGAGTCACCCCGTTGGACATGGCGTGCTTCGTGGCGTCGCTGGCTCGCGGCGAGACGACCACCCGGCCCACGCTGCTCCACGACCCCAACCGCCCGCGCCAGCACACGGAGCCGATCGGGCTCCCGCGGGAACAGCTCGAGGCGATCTTCGAGGGCATGGAGGGATGCACGACCCGCGGAACGGCGAAGATCTTCAACACCCCGACCTATGGCATCCCCGGACTGCGGATCGCCGGCAAGACGGGCACCGCCCAGACATCGAGGGACGGCAACAAGATCAACATCGCGTGGTTCGTCTGCTTCGCCCCGGTCGAAGATCCAAGGATCGCCATGGCGGTCGCAATCGAGGGCGACACACCCGGCGAGCAGTTCGCCGGCGGCCACTACTCCGCACCCGTTGCGCAGGCCGTCCTGAAAGCCTGGTTCGAGAAATTCCAACGCGCAGCCGCAGCGCCGTTCACCGTCCACTGACGCCGGCGCATCGCTTGCCCGCCGATTACGCTCCGCCGGCCCTGCTCCGCATCGCCCCGCGCGCCCGCCGGAACACCGCCTGCGGCTTCGGCCAGGTCTCCCTCCGCCCATAACGCAGACGCTGCAATTCCGCCACCACCGCGCCGCCTTCCGCGTGCGCCCGGCCGCTCCTTCCGATTTTGCGCAGCCAATGGCCCGCCTCGCGACGCACCGGATCCATCCCATCCCGCCGCCAGCCGCGGATCCACCACCAGGAACCGCGACCGCGGCGCCACCAAACAACTCCGGCAGCCGCGACCGCGACGGCGCCGCAAAGCCAGCGCAACACCCGGCGCGTCTCCCAGGGGCGTTTGCTCCAGCCCCGGAGCGAGGCAACCCCGTCTCCCATCATTGACCTCAGCACCGCCCCGATGCGGCCCGTCGTTTCTTTGATTCCGGCGACCAGCGCAATCTGCGTGCGCTGGTCAAAACTCACGACCCGCCGGTACCAGAGAATGCGCACGGCATCGAGGCGCGCCCCCCACGTGCGGTCGGGACGCTGGGTCCGCGGGCCGGCCTCGACAGCGGCCTTTCCCGGGCCCTCGGTGACGGGAGCCGAACCGTCGGTCGGATCGACCCGTATCCATCCGCTGCGGCCGTCATAGACCTCGCACCAGGCATGCGCGTCCGAGTTGCGCACCATGAAATAGTCCTCATACGCATTCCAGTCACCGCCCTTGAACCCGGTCACCACCCGCGTCGGGTACCCCGCCGAACGCGCAAGGAGCGTGAACGCCGTCGCGAACAACTCACAGTACCCCGGATGGGCCGTCTCCATCCAGGCCACCACGCGATCGCGGTCCCCGGCGGGCAAATCCACCTGCAACGAGTAGGCGTGCCGCCCCGTCAGCCAGCGGATCGCCCGCACGGAAAACTCAGCCGCACTCCCCTTCGCGCCGCCGGATGCCTCTGCGACCATGCGCTGCAGCGCGGCCACATCGGCGGGCCGGTCCGGCACCTCCAGGGTCGTGAGCGGGTACGTCGTACGGGGGCGCGCCGCGTCGCCGGAACTTCCCTCAGCTGCAGGCGGGATCGGCGGGGCCCGTTGCGCCCGGCGCAGGGCTTCTCCAAACTGCCTGTCGCTCACATAACCGTCCGTCGACATCCCCTCGACCCTGTAAGCCGTCATCGTCACGGGCTCATTGCGCAGCGCGACGATCCGCAACCGTCCGCCGTCCTCCACCGATTGGGGTTCGCGAAACCGCAGTCGCGCAAACGATCCTCCGAGGGGAAGAAACCGGCTGATGCCGGACTCCAGATAAAACGTCCACACCACCGATGAACCGGACGGCGCCGCCGCACCGCGCAGGAACGAGGTCGTCAGGGTGTTCCGCACCAGCTCGTCCTTCAGCAGCCGGGAGGTCCGGAATTCCCCGTCGCGGTATTCGTCCAGGACGACCATCCGCCAATACGGCGTCGCAGGCACCTGCCCGGGATCGGAGACGTCGACGCGGAGCGCTATCGAGCTGTCCTGCTGGATGTCCACCACGTTGCCGAGCCGGATGTCATCCGAAAATCCCGACTGGCTTTTCCTCGTCAGGAACCGGTCGAGGAAGAGGCCGTTTTCGATCTGGAACCTCGGCATCGCCAGAAACAACAGCACCGACACCGCCACCACTCCGACGAAGAGCGCGCCTCCCAGCGCGAGCAACCGCCAGTTGGCGACGTCCAGCAGGCGCCTGCCGAGGCGCCGCCAGCGGACCTCCGTCCAACCTGGAGGCATGCCGCCCGCCGGCAGCCTGGGCGACTTCGGCGCGGCACCGCCCGGGCCGGCAGCGGACATCCCGGCCTCCGCCGCCTCTGCCAGCGTGATGACAAAAAGGATGGCCAGCGTCGCCGCGGTAAACACCAGGATGTGCAACGCGAACGTCAGCGACACCGAGAGCACGCCCGCCACCATCACGACGAACAGACCGAGCACGATGATCTGCAGATCGTCGCGCTTCTTGCGGTAGCTGACCCCGCGATAGAGCAGAAGCAGGAAATCGAGGTGGATCATCGCCGGCAGCAGCTCCGCGCTCGAATAAAAGTCCCACGCGAACAACGCCACGATCGCCGGAAATGCGAGCCGGTGCGCCACGGGGGGCACGCGGGCCGGCAGCGCGGGCCACGCCGTCACCACGAGCACCATCCCGGCCGTTGCAGCCGCCAGCAGCCAGACGTCGACATCCATGTAGCCGACCGTCGAGACCGAGATCAGGATCAGGAGACCGCCCAGCAGCCATCGCAGCTGCCGCAGTTCGTCGAGGCTAAGCTGTGGCCGTTCTTTGTCCATCGACGTATGCAGCCACCCCCCTCGGGGCATCCGGGGCGAAAGTGATGATATTGCGGCGGCCATGAACCGCCCCAAAGGTCCCGGGCAAATCCGCCCCTCCGGCCCCGGCGCCATCCGTCCTCCCTGTCTCCTTGCCCTGCTCCGCCGTCCTCCACTCAAGCAACGCCAGCCGGTCCATGAACGATTCCAGATCCACGACCCGCCGGATCGCGATCGCCGCGCCGGAGTCGACCGCCGCCCCCACCAGACGGGATTCGGTGAACAGATCCTCCGCCAGAGTCGCCGCAAAACCGCACATCAGCTCGAACTGCTCCTCGCGCAGCCAGAGCCCCGGCGCAGTGTCGATCCGCATGAAATAGGCCGTGTTGCTCTCCGCCGCAAACTGCCGGACCATCAGCCGCCGGAGTCGCGCGCTCGCCTTCCAGTGGATCAACCGGTGCGAATCGCCCGCCTGATAACGCCGCAGGGCCAGCAGATCGTTGCCTGCCCCGACCCTCGCCGAACGCCCGCCTTCCGCCTGGTGCGGGGCGGCGGCGGACCGGAGGAGGCGATATTCCACGGGCGCGGGCCAGACGAGCGCCTCCTGCCGCAGCTCCGTGCCGTGGCTTTTTCGCAGGAAGCCAAATGGAAACAGCGAGCCGACTCCCGCCAGCTCCACCTTCACCACTCCGCGCCGCGCCGGCGTGTAGGACCAGTCAAGCCGGTCCTCGCCGCCCGGGTCCAGACGCTCCCGTTGAAACAACGTCACCCGCTCCGTGAGTTTGTCCAGCCTGGCGAACGCCGCGCGGATCTGCCCCGAGCTCGCCCGGATCGTGGCTTCGGGACGGCGCGGTCCCGTGGCCACCGGGCGGGCCAGAAGGTCGAACCAAAGCCCGTAAACCGGGATCAAGGATTTGCCGTTCCGCAGCTCAAGCGTGATCGACGCCTCCTGTCCCGCGCGCAGGGGCCGCGGCACCAGCAGATGCCAGGAGACGCCCCGCAGATTGAACCACGACATCACTCCGCTGAGAATCAGGCAGGCAAGCAGCAGCGACAGCGTGATGAACAGGATGTTGTTGGCCGCGTTGTAGGCCGCCGATCCGATGCCGAGGGCGAGCCCGATCAACACCCATCCGGACACGGTCGGCATGACGCGCTGGTTGGTCGTCGGAAAGACCAGCGACCAGAGAAACTCGCTCCAGCGGCCGGGACGCCGTCCGCGGAAACCGCCGTCGCGACCGCCCGCGACCGGGACGGCAACCGAGGGATCAGCTTTCATCGGGCGCCAGTTCCATCTCGATGGCAAAGGGGTTCTACTCCGGCACCGGGATCGCGTTGACGATCCGCCGCAGCGCCGCCGCAACGGCGTTGCGCTCCTCGAGCGCGTCCGAGGCCGGGCGCACAAGCGCGAGCCTGTGCCCCAGGATCGGCAGCACGAGTTCGAGCACGTCCTCGGGCATCGCGAAATCCCGCCCGTTCAGCAACGCCCGCGCCTGTGCGGCGCGCTTGAGCGCAAGGCCTCCCCGCACGCTGGCCCCCGCCTTGAACTCCGCCTCCGTGCGCGTCGCGGCGACGATCTTGAGGAGGAAATCGAGCACGCTCTCCTCGACAAACACCTGCGTGCACAGCTGCTGCAGTTTCACGACATCCGCCCGCGTCACAACCGGATTGAGCTTGATCGAATCATACGTCATCTGCGGGGCGCGGAGGATGTCCATCTCGTCGGCCGCCTGCGGATATCCCATCCGTATCCGCATGAGAAAGCGGTCCATCTGGCTCTCGGGCAGCGGGAAGGTGCCCTCGTAGTCCACCGGATTCTGCGTGGCGAGCACCATGAACGGTTCGCCCACGGAGTGCGGTTCGCCGTCGACCGTGACCTTGCCGCGATCCATCACCTCGAGGAGCGCCGACTGCGTCTTCGGGGTCGCCCGGTTGATCTCGTCGGCCAGGACGATGTTGGCGAAGATCGGCCCGGGCTTGAAAACGAACGTCTTCACCTGCTCGTCGTAGATGGCCACGCCCGTGACGTCGCTGGGAAGCAGGTCGCTCGTGAACTGCAGACGGGAGAAGGAACAATCCATCGAACGCGCCAGCGAATACGCCAGCGTCGTCTTGCCGAGCCCCGGCAGATCCTCGATCAGCAGATGGCCGCCCGCAGCGAAGCAGATGAGCGTCTGCTCGATCACGTCGTCCTTGCCCCTGACGGCCTGGCGCATGTTCGCCTTGAGGCGCTCCAGCGCCCGCCGCGCTTCCGTCACCTGGGCGGTGAGCATGAATTCGGTCATGCCAGGGAAGTTAGTCCATCCCGCCGCGCCGTCAACGGCGGGGAGCCGGTCTGTCCGTGAGCTGCTCGCTGAAAAGAAATGAGGCGAACCAGGTGACCGGTGTCGATCGGCCGCAGGCCCTTTGGGCACGCGGCGGACGAGAATCCGGGAGGGTCTGGCAATCTGTCGGACTCCGGGTCCTCCAGGCTGCCAAAAGCGAGACCGCCCTAACTCGGACGTGCGCCAGTCGATTCCTCTGCGGGTGCGTCGCCGGACCGACGGCGTTTTTCGAGTTTCTCCCGCAGACTGCCGGCCTTTGTGTGCCCGGCCGACTCGGCCTCCTCCGCGTAACGGATGGCCTCGTCAAGCGTGGGCGAATCCGGGATCCTGTTGAATGTCGTGGCGGCCAGAAAATAGAGCGCCTCGGCATTGCCGCCTTCCGCCGCCGAGCGCAGCAGACGCCACGCTTTCGCCCGGTCCTGGGTGACGTTGGTGCCAAAGAAATAGATCTGCCCCAGGGCGAAACTGGCGGCTGGAGATCCATGCGTCGCCTTTTCAAAAAGGCCGAGCGCCTCCTGAGTCTTGCCGGCAGCCATGGTTTGCATCGCAAGGCGGTAAAGCGCGTCGGGATTGCCCAGTTTCACCGCCCGGTCGAAGTAACTCTTGGCCCGTTCGGGCTTTTCCTTCACGCCCCAGCCATACAGGTAGCAACGGCTGAGCCTCTCGCATGCGTAGCCGGCAACCGCATCGCCGGGCAACTCGTTCAGTTTTTTGAACAGCTTCACCGCATTGTCGTATTCGCCCTTCTTGAGGGCAATGTCGCCGAGGAAGATCAGCGCGCCGACTTTCCCGTTGCGCGCCATCCGCTCCAGCCAGAACGCCGCGCGGTCGAAATCTTGCGACACACCCCTGCCCGTAAGGTAGAGATTTACCAGCCTTCGCAACGCCTCCTCGTGTCCCTCGAGCGCGGCGAGCCGGTAATGGTAGGCGGCCTCGGAGTATGTCACCGGCACGCCCTCCCCCTGCTCGTGCATCAACCCAACCAGATACCGGGATTCCACATCGCCCCGCTCGGCCGCTGTCTCAAGATAACCATAGGCTTTCCTGAGGTCCTTCTCCATAAGGACTCCGTCGCGGTACAGCCCGCCGAGATTGAATGCTGCTTTGCCGTCTCCGAGCCGGTCCGCCTCCTCGAATTGCCGGAGCATTTCACCAAGCGTCGTGGAATCGACCGGCAGGCCGATTTTCGCGGCATTGCGCAGACGGGTCTGGAGAATCACCGCAAGGTTGTTGTGCGCCATGTCGTTCTTTGGATCCAACTGAAGGGACCGTTCATAGAGGTCGGCCGCCTTGTCGACGTCCTCAGATACCCCCAGCCCGAATTCGGTCAGATACGCCAGGTCCGCGAAACTACTGGCATTCCCGAGGGCCAGGCCCTGGCGGTAACATTCCGCCGCCTTCTCGAAGCCCTCCTTCTCGGAATTGCAACCCGAGTTGAAGGGATAAAATTGGTAATGATGTCCGAGCTCGTCCCACGCTGTTGCACAGGACGCCTTCGCCGCCTTTTTCAACAGACGATTGCCACGGCTGTCGTCCATCTCCACGCCATTCCCGTGCCAATACCGGAGGCCGAGGAAATATTGGGCCCACGCGTCATTCTTCTTTGAGGCCCAAAGCTCGTTCAAGGCGAGCACCTGCTCGAAGGTCAGAACGTGGTCCGGACAACGCCCGATGCTGCCAAGGTAACAGATGAAATCCTTTTCCCTGTAACGCTTGAAGATCGCCTCGGCCTTGGCGGAGTCCTTCGCGGTCCCGAGTCCATTCTGGTAGCATATGCCGAGGTCCGCGATTCCAAGATAATGCTTCGGCGTTTCGCCGCCGCCGGCCTTTTCGAACCAGGCGAACGCCTTTTCCGGATCGGGTTTGCCGAGATCCCCCCGGCTGTAGATGAACGCAAGCGAGAGCATGGCCCAGTCCTTGCCATTCTCCGCTGCAAGTTCGTACCACTTCACCGCCTCGGCGATATTGTAGTCCTTCGACCCCCGCGCCGCGAATGTCTCCGCTATCTGAAATTGGAGACTGGTCTGCAGCTCTTCGCTCGCCGACTCCACATTCTCCTCGAGATCGGCCACCGCAAACTGGTCGACGATCTTCATCGTCACATAATCGTGCAGCGTGGCGATCGAGCTGCGCTTTGTCAGCGTCCGGGCATGGGTCAACATCTCGTTCGCCTTCACGAGATCCCTCGGCCCGCCCTGGCCAAAGGCGTAGTTGAGCGCGGCCAGCATGGCGGCCTTTTGAATGCCCGCCCGGCCGGCCGTGCCCGCGGTGGCCGCCTGCACGAATTCGGCCTGCGCGCCGGCCAGGTCCTTCTTCTTTTCGTAGATCAGGCCAAGCAGAAAATGGGCGCTGGCCTGGGATTCGGCCACGGGATCGGTCTCGATCTCGCCGGCGACGGCGCCGTCGTCCTGGGGTTTCGAACCGGGAGCGGCGGCGAAAAACCCGCCCGGCGGGGTCGGACGCGAAAAATCGGCGCCGGAGGCGAGCGCCGATTTCAGCCACTCGACGGCCTTGTCGAAGTTCCTCGAAACACCGGTGCCCGTGCAATAGCACTGGCCGAGGGCAACCTTGGCGAAGCCGTTCCCTCGCTCGGCGGCGAGCCGGTAGTAGCTGGCTCCTTTCTTTGGGTTTTTCGTGAAACCGTTCGAGCCCGAGACCAGACATTCGCCAAGCAACATCTGCCCATGGTTGTACTCAAGATCGGCCGACTCCTGCAGCCGCGCGCGACCGGCCGCCAGATCGGAAGCCGCGGCCGAGCGGAACAACTTCACGGCTTCCCAGAATTTGTCCTCCCCCGGATTCGCCTTTTGCACCGCGAGTGCGGCTTCGTCGCCGTCCGGGGCGGACGCTGCCGCCGTCGCCGGTGGCGCGGCCGGAACATCTGCGGCGCCACACAGAGCCGCTCCGGCTGCGAGGCCGGCCAGGAACAAAGCTGCACGCAGCAAACGTTCACATTTCATGGGGAATTGACGGGGTTGGGAGACAGGGCAGTCGTCGCGGCGGCGGCGCGATCAACCGCCGGCGAGGGTTGCAGCCGCGCCGCCCAGGCGGCGGCAAGGCGCAGGCTCTCGCGCAGCGGCACGTCGAGCGCAGGACGTTCCCGTAGCAATTCGCCATCGATCTCGGTGAGCCCGCGCAGAAACGCATCGACCCCCTTCACCAATGCCGCGCGGTCGGCCGGCGGACCTCCGAGATTCCGGGCGAAACATGCGAACACGGCGTCATCGGTCCGTTTCTCAATCAAGCCGAGTTCCACCAGAATCCCGGCGATCGTGGCGTCGTCGGTCGGGCGGCCGTACCCGGCGGAGAAGGCCCTTGCGAGCGCGCCTGCGTCGCCTGAGAAGCGCCTGAAATCGATGGCATCGAGATGAATTTCGCACGGCCGTCCTCCCGGGAGCTCGCCGCAATAGACTCCGCCGTGCAGGTGACCGCTTCGTGGCGTGCCGTCCGGCAAAGGCTGCCGCATCCGGTTTTCAGAAGCCGCGAGCACCGAACGAACAGCTTCAGTCTCCACCGGCTCTCCCGGAAAGGCGGCCGCATCCAGCAACAACCGGCGTTCGCGGCGGAGGGTTTCGCGCAGGACGGTCTCGGCCGCCTTGTCCTTTCGACGCTTTGCGAGCTGAAGGCTGCGCTCCTTGGGCGTCACAAGCTCGGTCCATAGTGCGATCTCCTTCTTCCAGAGAAGACACTCCGGCAGCACGGCCTGGTCCTTTTCCATCGCTCCACGCAGGCACAGCAACAGGTCTTCGTTCACCCGCGCGAAGTCTCCGGCAGCGATGACCGCCGGCTTGGGCGGCGCAATCGCCTCAGCCGGAAAGGCGTGGGGCAGGTCGGCTTCGTGCTGCTCCGCCTTGTCCTCGTACTCTGGCACGACGATGTCGGACCGCGCACCCGTGCGCTGGATCGCCTCGCCGCAAGGTCCATAGAAACGCTGGGTCGTGAGCCGGAGCACCCCCCATGCGGCGGCGGTCGCTCCAGCGCCCGCCGGCAACTTGGCGAGATCGATATAGGATTGCACGGTGCCCTTGCCAAACGTCGTGGCCGCCCCGGCCAGAACCGCCCGTTGGTGATACTTCACCGCCTCGGCGAAGATCTCGCTCGCAGAGGCGCTGCGCGACGACGTGAGAACCACGAGCGGGCCTCCATAGACTGCGGCCGGTGGCCCGATCTTGTGCTCTTCGACCTTTCCGTCGAGCTCCCTTGTCAGAAGCACCGTGCCTTCAGACAAAAACAGGCCTGCGGCCGACACCGCCTCTGCGAGCGCGCCGCCAGGGTTGTCCCGGATATCGACGACCAGTCCCTCCACGCCCGCAGCCTTCATCTGGACGAGCAACTCGCGCATGTCGCCGGTCGCACTGGCGATGCTTCCCTTCTCGCCGGCCGCATAAAACGCCGGCAGGTAGATGCAGCCGATCTTCCGCGTGCGGCCCGCGGCGTCGGGAGCCGTGTAGATCGTCCCCCGGGCGCGTTCCCAGGGCAGAACCACTTGCGTCCGTTCGAGGCTCACCTCCCGCGACGCCGCGGCGGCCGGCGCGCGGAATTTGATACGCACCTTCGTCTTGGGCGGGCCGCGCACGATCGCCACGATCTCTCGCAGGCGTCTTCCGGATGTGGGCACCAACGCCCCATCCCCCTCGGCGACGGCCTCGATCCGGTCGCCGGCCTGGATCTCCCCGTGCAGATCCGCCGGACCGCCGGGAGTGATCGCGGCGACGATGCAGAAACCGTCGTCCTTGCAGAGTTCAAGTCCTACGCCAGCGACGGAGCCCGCCATCTCGACCTCGAACTCGCGTGCCGAATCGGCTGAGAAATACCCGCTGTGCGGATCAAACGCCTCAATCAACACCTCAAAGAACCGCTCGCGAACCGCCAGTGCGTCAGTCGCCGCGAGCTGCCTGCGGATCTTTTCATAACGGCGGCGCACCTCCCCGACGGCTGCGGCCTGGGTTCGCCCCGCAACGATCTCGGACAAGACCTCGTCCCTGATCCGCAGTCCCCAGCGGCGATCCGCCTCGGCCTTGTCAACCGGCCGCGTCTGGTCGATGTCCGCAGGGATCACGGCTACGTCCGTGAAATCGAAACTGCCGCCGAGACGCTTGTCGATCCAGGCGAAACGGGATTGCGCGCGTTCGACGAACAGGTCGAATATTTCGTAGGCTGGCTGCAAATCGCCGCGCATGAGGTAAACGGTCTTCAGGCTGCGGGCGAAGCGCTGTTGGACGAAGTCCGTGTCCTCCCTCAACAGAAACCAATTCTTCGGATCGATTTCGTCGAGAAACCGCTTGAGCAGTTCATGCGTGTCAATCTCGCTCAGCGATCGGTCCGAATAGTGGTAGTTTTGGAGCAGATCGATGACGAGGCGCGCCTCCCGCTGCTGATCCCGCCGTTCCTCGGTCGTGAGCCGCGCGTCGACGGATGAGGCAGGACGAAGTGCGGGGATTGCGGCGGTGAGGGCCAGGCCGACGGCTGCGCAGCGTCGCAGAAAGTTTCGGTGGGGTGCCATGATTCGCCAATATCGAAACACGGAGTCTTCAGTGAACGCACCCGGCCGTCAACAAGGCGTTGTGGCAGCCGCGGGAGCGGCGTTCAGGCCTGTTTCAGCAAGGACCGGCGCAGCGCTCCGCCCAACCAACAACGCAGAGGCGGTGTCGGCACACCGCCCGGCAGTGCGGGGCGGTCCCGGAAGCCCCACACCCTCCCAAGACCGGCGGCGCGCCGGCGCCGCTCACAGCAGTTTCATGATCGCCGAGAAATCAAGATCCGCC
>PMKA01000087.1 GCA_003157575.1 Opitutia bacterium | reverse complement strand
GGGTTGGCGGCGAAACATCCGCGGGGTGCTTCGAGGCGAACTCCTCCCGGGTCGCGCACCCGAAGATCGCCAGGGTCGCCTGATTGCAGTCGAAAAATCCGTTCTGATCCAGGAGCATCACCGCGTCGGTGGTCGAATCGTAAAGAGTGCGGAACTTGGTCTCCGAGCGGTGGAGCGCCACCTCTGCCTGCCTGCGTTCGGCAAGCTCGCCCTGGAGACGATCGTTGATTTGCCTCAGGTCGTCCGCCTGCTGTTCCAGCCGGAGATGCAGGCGCCGCAGTTCCAGGTGCGTCTGGACCCGTGCAAGCAGTTCCTGCCGCTTGAACGGTTTGGAGATGAAATCGACGGCCCCGAGCTGAAAACCCTCCACCTGGTCCTCGGTTTCCTCGCTCGCGCTGACGAGAACGACCGGGATGTCGCGACTCTCCGTCCGCATCCGGAGGCGCCGAAGGACCTCGAATCCGTTCAGGCCCGGCATCTGGATATCCAGCAGGATCAACTCCGGAGGGCTGGCGCCCACGGAGTCCAGCGCCGATTCCCCGGAGTTCGCCGAAAACACCTGGTATCCGCCTGCGGTGAGCGTGGACACCAGGAGCTTCAAATTCACAGGACTGTCCTCAACGACGAGGATGGTGCCTTTTGTGTCCATCCGTGGATCCTGTCAGAAATGGGGCGGGAAAGAAAGGCAAAGCAGTGCGCCCCCTCGACGCCCGGTGCGCGCTACTTTGATTGCAGCTCCGCCGCCATCGGTATTGCATGGTGGACTGCCTCAATGCCCTGGATAGAACAACCGATACATTTCATCGATTTCGAAGGCAGCGTCGCCTCCGGGATCCTCGAATACGGTGTCGTGACGCTGGCCGGCGGTCAGGTTGTCGCGGCGCGGACGAGACTGTGCCGTGCAATCGGCCGCGTGCGGGCGGAGGATGCGGCGGTGCACGGGTTGTATGAGGACGACCTGGCGGGCTATGCGCCATTCGCAGACGATTGGGAATATTTCGCGGCGCTCCGCGAGAGCGGGCCGTTCGCGGCGCACTTTGCGGGAGCGGAAAACTCGATGATCAAATCGGTCTGGCCGTATCCGCGCATGTCGCCCGATTTCGCGCGGCCGGGGGAGAAGGCGGCCGAGTGGGGGCCGTGGATCGATTCCGCCCGGCTTTTCGCCCAGTTTTTCCCGGGGATCCAGTCCGGGAGGCTGGAGAATCTCGTCGCCGATTGCGGGCTGCAGGCGCGGCTCGAGGCGCTTGCGGCGGCGCATTGTCCCCCGCCGCGGCGGCGTTACCACGCGGCCCTTTACGACGCGCTGGCCGGCGCGTGTCTGCTCGCCCGGCTGGCGGCCGAGCCGGCGGCCGCCGGTAAATCAATGGGATGGCTGCTGGCGATGAGCACGCTCAATCCGGAGAAACGGGATGCACTTCAACAGAAGAGGTTGTTCTAGCCTGTCGCGATGATCACTCCAGGAGCAGCCATTGCGATGTGGGTTTTGTTCGCCGGAGCCCTTTCTCTTGCCGGATGGCTTTTGTCGGTTTTTGGCGGGTTGAATCGCGGAGCTTACGAGATTGTCGTGCCGCTGGCCGCAGTCCTCGCCTGGGCGGGTTCGCGTTTTCTCGCCCCGGCGGACGGCTGGCGCGGCGGCTGGCGCCTGCGACGGTTCGGGCGCGGCTGGCTGCCCGCGGGATTTGCCATTTTGTGGCTGCTGGCGCTGGCGGGCGGCCTGCTGTATCCGCCAAACAACATCGATGCGTTGAGCTACCGGATTCCGCGTGTACTGCACTGGTGGACCGAAGGGCGGTGGAACTGGATTGCAACGGACAACCTGCGCATGAACTACAGCGCGTGCGGCTTTGAGTGGCTGACGGCGCCGTGGTGGTTTCTCTTTCACG
Source organism: Opitutia bacterium (assembly GCA_003157575.1). GTDB lineage: Bacteria > Verrucomicrobiota > Verrucomicrobiia > Opitutales > Opitutaceae > Fen-1467. The sequence continues at coordinate 14,750 of PMKA01000087.1, read as the reverse complement.
ATTTGCGCGGGTTCTTTCTGGCCAACACCGTGGGCTTTGCGTTGCTGCCGGGGCTCATTTTCTCGCTGGTGCGTGCTGCGGGCGCGCGCGGGCGGGTTGCGCGGGCGGCCATGTGGCTGGTCCCCTGCGGGCTCGGCTATGCGCTGCAGGCGGGAAGCGTCGGAAACGATCTCGCCGGCGCGGTCTTTGTACTTGCGGCGCTCTATTTCGCCAATGTGGCGCGCCGAAAGATGGAAGGCGGCCCGCTGATCCTGTCCGTCCTGGCAATCGCCCTGGCTACAGGGGTCAAGACGTCCAATCTCCTGCTTGTGCTGCCGTGGGCCGTGGTCGTCTGGCCGCTTCGAAAATTGCTGTGGCGGCCGGCGGCGGTCGCCGCGACGATTTTTGCGCTCGGCGTATCGTGTCTTCCGACGCTTGTTTTGAACCGCGGGTTTGCCGGCGATTGGAGCGGAGACCCTGCGAATGCGGGCGGACTTCACCCTGGCACACCTCTGGCGGGAATTGCCGGCAATGTGCTTGAACTGGCCGTGCAGACGGCTGCGCCGCCCGTGTTTCCCTGGGCGGAAACCTGGAATCGCGCAGCCGGGCAGGCTGAAAGTTGCTCTGCGGCGTCGTGGCTGCGGGCGCGTTTTCCGCGTTTCACGCTGCACACGTCGGAACTCGCGCAGGAAGAGTGGGCGGGCCTCGGGCTGGCGCTCGCGGCGTGGGTGTTTTGGCTGGCGGGGCGGCGCGCCGCGAAGGCCGAGAATGAAGCCGGTCGGGAACGGCGGCGGTTCGCATGGGCTTTGCTGCTGGCGTCGGCGCTCTTTTGCGTGCTGATGGCGAGCGAGATGCCGGCGCGGCTGCTTCTTCCGTTTTATCCCTTGTTGCTGGCGGTGCTTCTTGCGAGAGCGCCGGCCGGCGCAGCCTCAGGACCGGTTGCGCAACTTCTGGCGGCGGCTGCGATGGCCTCGGCATTCGTCTGTGTGATCTTCAATCCATCCCGGCCGCTCTGGCCGGCCGGACCGGTCTGCGACTGGTTGCATGAGCGCTTTCCCGGCGTGCGGATGGTGGAAAAGGCACAGAAGGTCTATCGCGTGTATGCCGGACGCGACGATCCGGCCGCGAAATTGCGCGAGTTCATTCCGTCCGGCGAATCGAGGGTGGGGTTCATCGGGACGCCGGACGAACCGGAGATCTCGTTCTGGATGCCTTTTGGACGCAGGACGGTCGTGACGGCGATTGATCCCGCCGACCTGGCGGCCGGCGGACTCGATTTCATCGTCGGAAGGCTGGACGCGCTGAGCGCGGCGCAACGAGCTGCAATCGATCGGCTGAGCGGACCGCGCGGGGCCTTCGCCGAGGTGGCGCGAAGCGAGCTCGCGATCAAGGCGTCGAAGCCGCCCGAGACCTGGGTTGTGTGGCGACGTCGGAGCGCGCCGGCTGCGACACGGCTGGCGCCGCAGGCAGCCGGTTCCTCCGCCGATTTCCACGAATGGGCGCCGCGCCCGCCGATGGGCTGGAACAGTTGGGACTGCTTCGGAACGACGATCACCGAGGCGCAGACCATGGCTGCGGCAGAATTCTTGTCCGCGAATCTCAAGGCCTACGGATGGGAATACGTCGTCGTGGACATCCAATGGTATGTGCCCGGCGCACAGGGCCACGAATATCTCCCGGACGCTGTGCTGACGATGGACGGATTCGGCCGGCTTCAGCCGGCGCCAAACCGTTTCCCTTCGGCGGCGGATGGATCGGGTTTCAAAGCGCTCGCGGCGCGCATCCACGCGCTCGGGTTGAAGTTCGGCATCCACCTCATGCGGGGCATCCCCCGGCAGGCCGTGGCAAAGAACCTCCCGGTCATGGGAGCCGGCTGCCATGCGGCCGACATCGCGGACAAGACGGACGTCTGCCCGTGGAATCCCGACATGTACGGCGTCGACATGAGCAAGCCGGGTTCGCAGGACTACTACGACTCGGTCTTCGGACTTCTGGCGTCATGGGGCGTGGACTACGTCAAGGTGGACGACATTGCACGGCCCTACCATCAGCGGGAGGTCGAGGCGATCCGCCGGGCCATCGACCGGACCGGCCGGCCGATTGTCTTGAGCCTCTCCCCGGGCGCCACGCCCCTCGATGCCGCCCGGCACCTGCGGAGTCACGCGAATCTCTGGCGCATCAGCGACGATTTTTGGGACCGCTGGCTCGCGCTCCACGAGCAGTTCCGCCGGCTCGAGCAGTGGAATCCCCACCGCGAGGCCGGCGCCTGGCCCGACGCCGACATGCTCCCGCTGGGCGTGCTCGACCTCGGCCGGCGGACCACGCGTTTCACGCGCGACGAGCAGCGCACGCTCATGACGCTCTGGTCCATCGCACGCTCGCCTCTCATGTACGGCGGCGATCCGGTCAACACCGACGACTTCACGCTGTCGCTTCTCAACAACGCGGAGGTGATCGCCGTCGACCAGAACAGCGCGGCGAACCGGCCGCTTTTCGACCACGACGACCTGATCGCCTGGACGGCCGACGTGCCCGGTTGCGCCGACAAATACCTCGCGGTCTTCAACGCCCGCGATCCTGTGCGACTGACTGTGGAGAATGCCTCCTACGCGAGTCCCGTCATCACGGGTGAAACCGCCGCGCCCGTGGCGATCGACGTGGGCGTTGTGGGAGCCAGCAGGCTCTTCCTGGTCGCCAACCCCGGGGAGCACGGGGGCGGCGAGGCGCTCTGGCAGAATCCGCGTCTCGTGTTTGCAGATGGAAGCGTGCGTCCGCTGACGAACTTCAAATGGACAGGGGCCGACGCCACCTGGGACAGCACACGGGTGAAGAACGGTGCGGCCGGCGCGCCCCCCGGCCTGGCGGCGCTGGCGCCGGCCGTGATTGAATACGCGCTTCCCTCGGAAGCCGTCCGCTTCGCGGCCGCGGCCGGTTTCGATCCCGACGCCCCTTCCCGCGATCCCGGCGGTTCGTTGCGTTTTCTGGTTGTGCTCGCTCCGCGCCAGGCCGGCAACCCCCTTGAAACGCTGCCGGTGGCCGTCGACCTGAAGGACCTGGGATTCGAGCATGCCGTGTTGGTCCGCGACCTCTGGATGCACCGCAGTCTCGGCCGATTCCAGGGCGTCTTCGCTCCCGAAATCCCATGGCACGGGGCGGGCCTCTATCGGCTCTCGCCCAGATGAACCTGGATTCCGCAGCTGAGGCTTTCACTTCTGGCAGTTGCGAGCGTGAGCGAGTGGATTCCGCCTCAACTCCGGAATCGAGCAGCCTGTCGCTGCCGCACGGATGGCGAGGTGCGGTCGTGGCCGGGATGACACGATGCGGGTCCTACGGCAGCGGGTATTTCTTCAGTCCGCTCAGCTGCAGGGCGATCCGGATGAGGAACAGCGGATTGTTCCTAAGGTATCTCGGAGCAAGGCGGCGGGGTTCGACCGCGAGACGGAACAGCCACTCGAATCCGCTCCGCTGCATCCAGCGGGGCGCCTGCCGCATGCGGCCTGAGTGAAAGTCGAAGGCCGCGCCCACGCCCACCATCACCGCGGCGTCGAGCTCGCGCCAGTTCGCCGCCATGAAGCGTTCCTGTTTGGGTGTGCTGAGACCGACCCAGAATACGTCCGGACGCACCGCCGCGACCTCTGCGCGAAGCGCTGCGGCCTCGGTCGCATCGAGCCGACGGAAGGGAGGGGTGAAGGCGCCGACGACAGCCAGGCCCGGGAACCGGGCGCTCAGCTTGTCGCGCAGGGCGGCAGCCACGCCGGGAGCACCTCCGTAGAAATAATGGGTCAACCCGACTGCGCGGCCGGCATCGCACACCGCAAGCATCAGGTCGGGGCCGTAGACACGCGTGACCTCCGGGTGGCCGTGGGCGCGCCCCAGCCATACGAGAGGCATGCCGTCGGGGACGTCGAGCCAGGCGGCGTTCAAAGAGTCGCGCATCAGGGGATCGCGCCGGGCCTCGCTGACTCCGTGCACGCCGGTGACGCAGACATAGCCGGTGCGCAACCGGCCGCGGGCGGCCAGAATTGCGTCGCGCGCCTGGGTAAGCGACAGCGCCGAGACGCCGACGCCGAGGACGTTATAGCGGGGGATCGGCTGCATCCGATGCAGATTGAATAGCCGGGTTTTGCGGCCGACGTCGACCGGATTTGTTGCCCTTGTCATCTTGATGGGGACGGGGAAACTGGCGCTTGATCCCATGAACCGCCGCGTCGCAAGCTTCCGACTCGATTTTCCGCCCGAGCTGCCAATCAGCGCGCGGGTTGAGGACATCACGCTGGCGATTCAGCAGCATCCGGTGGTGGTCCTTTCCGGTGAAACGGGGTCGGGCAAAACCACGCAGATCCCGAAGATGTGCCTCGCGGCCGGCCGCGGAACTGCAGGCCGGATCGCCTGCACCCAGCCCCGGCGCGTGGCTGCATTGTCCATTTCGCAAAGGGTCGCGGAGGAGCTCGGCGTGCCGTGGGGAAGGGAGGTCGGCTGCAAGGTCCGTTTCTCCGACCACACCTCCCAGTCGACGATCATCAAATATCTGACCGACGGCATGCTGCTGGCCGAGCTGCAGGGCGATCCGCTGCTGCGCGAATACGACACGATCATCATCGACGAGGCGCACGAGCGCTCGCTCAACATCGATTTTCTCCTCGGCCACCTGCGGCAGCTGCGCTTCCGCCGGCCGGAGCTGCGGACCGTCATCACCTCGGCGACGATCGACACCCAGGCGTTTTCCAGGGCGTTCGACGACGCGCCCATCATCGAGGTTTCCGGACGCCTCTATCCCGTCGAGCTCATCTATGCGCCCCTTGACGAGTTTGGATCCGACGCCGCGGACGACGACGAACCCACGACCAAAGCGGAGGCCCTGCACTACATCGACGGGGCGGTGGCCGCGGTCGAACGCATCCTGCGCGAAAGCTCCTCCGGCGACATCCTCGTTTTCATGCCCGCCGAACGCGACATCCGGGAAACGCGCGACCTGATTGACGGCAGGCAGTTCGCACGAACCGAGGTGATCCCTCTGTTCGGCCGGCTGAGCAATTCCGAGCAGCAACGGGTTTTTGCCCCGACCCAGCACCGCAAGATCGTCGTCGCCACCAACATCGCCGAGACGTCGCTCACGATCCCCGGCATCCGCTTTGTCGTCGACACCGGCCTGGCGCGCATCAGCCGCTATTCGCCGCAGTCGCGCACGCGGCGCCTGCCGATCGAGCCGGTCGCGCAAAGCAGCGCCGACCAGCGCAAGGGCCGCTGCGGCCGCGTGGCCGAGGGCGTGTGCATCCGGCTGTATCCTGAGAAGGACTACAACGAGCGCCCCCGGTTCACGCAGCCCGAGATCCAGCGCGCCAACCTCGCCGACGTCATCTTGCGGATGAAGGTGTCCGGCCTCGGCGACATCGAGCGTTTCCCGTTCATCAACGCGCCCCCGGTGAAGGCGGTCCGGGCCGGTTATCAATTGTTGGAGGAACTCGGGGCAATCGTGTTGGCGGAGGGCGATTTGGCGGCCGGGGGCGATGAGGTTGCCGGAGAAATCGTCGAAAGGGAAATGGTCGAAGGCAAAATGGTCCGCCGACAAGCGGCGACCCCACATCAATTGAATGGGCCGGGTTCAAAGGCGGCCGGGGGCGGCGCCCCTGGCGAAGAGGCGGACGCCGGGCAGGTGAAGGGCTGGCAGCTGACGCCGGTCGGCCGGGAGCTCGCGCGACTTCCCGTCGATCCGACCGTGGGGCGCATGATCTTGCAGGCGGGGGCCGAGAAGTGCCTGCGCGAGGTGCTGGTGATCGCGGCCGGGCTCAGCATCCAGGATCCGCGGGAGCGTCCGTTGGAGAAGCAGGCGCAGGCGGACGCGGCGCACCGGCGCTTCGTGCATCCGGACTCCGATTTCCTGACGCTGCTGAACATCTGGGAGGCCTTTCACGGCGAGTTCGAGACGATGTCGCAGGGCGGCATGCGCCGGTTCTGCCACGAGCATTTCCTCTCGTACATCCGCATGCGCGAATGGCGGGATGTTCACGACCAGCTGCTGGAAGTGCTGGAGGAACGCGACGACTTCAAGATCACGTCGGTCAGGGATGGACTCCCGGAGAATGCCAAGTCCCTGAGTCCAAACGCCGGGTCCCAAACTCCAAAGGGCGGACCTAGAGAGCCGAATCGGAGATCGGAGAGCGCAAATCCAAAACCCCAGGACTTCGGGACGCCGGCCTATCGGGCGATCCACCGGAGCATCCTGGCCGGTCTGTTGGGGAACATCGCGATGTGGGATGAGCAGGGAGGCCAGTACAAGGCGGCGCACGATCGCAAGGTGGCGATGTTCCCCGGTTCCGGCTTGTACGTGAAGCCCGAGGCCAGGAAGAAGAAGCCCGCCTCCGCCGGGCCGACGGCGGGCGGCGAAGCGCGCGCCGGACGCGTGGCCCGTTGGATCATGGCGGCGGAGATTGTCGAGACCACGCGCCTGTATGCGCGCACGGTCGCCCGGCTGGATCCCGCGTGGGCGCTGGAGCTGGGCGCGCATCTGCTCAAGGTCAGCCACGCCGAGCCATTCTGGAACCCCGACGCCGGCCGTGTGCTCGTCAAGCGCCGCTCCCGGCTCTACGGACTTGAACTGGAATCGCGCGCCGTGAGCTACGGGAAGATCGATCCGGTCCACGCGACGGAGCTGTTCATCCGGGAAGGCCTGGTGAACGACACGATCACATGGCCGTTCGATTTCCTGGTCCACAACCGCAAGGTGCGCGACAAGGTCGAGATCGTGCTCACGCGCACCCGCAGCAGCGGCTACCTGAACCTCGACGAGGCGATCTACCGTTTTTACGCTGCGCGCCTGCTGCCGGAAGGAGGCGTTGCGCCCACTGGAGCGGCGGCGTCCTCGTCGCCGAAGGGCACCGAAGGCGTCGTCGCGCCCCCGATGGCTGCTGTGGCGTCCGTGCCCGAGCTCATCGATCTAGTCCGCGAACGGCGGATGACCGACCCGAAGTTCCTGTTCTTCGAGGCGGAGGACCTGCGTGGATCCGAGGACGCGGCGCACGATGCCGCAGCGTTCCCCGATGCGCTGCCGGTCGAGAACCGCGTCCTGCCGCTCGATTACGTTTACAGGCCGGGGCAGGATGAGGACGGGGTGACGATCACGGTTTCCGTGCGCGATGCCGAGTCCCTCACGCCCGCCGCGCTCGACTGGGCCGTCCCCGGTCACCTGGAGGACAAGGTGCTCCACCTGCTGAAAGCCCTGCCGACCGGCCAGCGTCGGACGTTGATCCCCCTGGCGGAAACGGCCCGGGCAGCGACGCGCGCGGTTGCGGCGCGCGCCCGGCTGCGCGACGGCAAGGACTCGCTTGCGGAGACACTGGCAGGCCACCTCCGGGAGGCGCATCAGCTGGCGGTTGACCTCAATGTCTGGGCGGACAAGCCGATGGCCGATCACCTGCGCGTGCGGGTGCAGGTCGTCGACGAGCGTGGCCAGCCGCTTGCGGCTAGCCGCGACCTGGACGAACTGCAGCGGCTGCTCGCCGAGCGACAGCGCAAGCTCAGCGCGGAGGTTGCCAGAGAGGACCCGCCAGCCTGGCGGCGCACCCGCGCCCGCTGGGAGAAGGACGGCCAGACGGAATGGGTCTTTGGCGAAATCCCTGCGAGGGTGCATGTTTGCGACCAGGCTGGCGTGCCGGTTTATGCCTTCCCGGCCCTTATGCCGGCCGATGTGGGGGTGGCGTTGCGCCTGTTCAAGGCGCCGGAGGAGGCGCAGGCGGCGATGCGGCGCGGATTGTTCAGGTTGTTTGAGATGAAGCTGCGCTACGAGCTCGCCTGGCTTCAGCGGGATTTGCGCGATCTCCGCGCGCTGGGTGTGCTTGCGGCGGCATGGTTGTCCGTGGAGGCGCTGCAGGAGCAGGCGTATGCCACGCTGCACCGGTGGATTTGCGGACGTGCGATGGAGCCGCTTTCCGCCGCGGCCTTTGATCGGGAGCTGGAGCTTGCGCGGGCCGACCTGCGCGGTGTGGTGCCGCGCACGGCGGACCTGCTGCGCGAGATCCTGGCGCTCCGGCAGGAATTGGTGAACCATCCGAAGGAATACCCCGGCCTGGCTGGAGATCTGGCGGGGTTGCTGCCCGCTGATTTCATCGCGATGACGCCGTTTCCGCAGCTGGCGCATCTCCCGCGCTACCTTAAGGCGATGAAACTGCGCGCTGACCGGTGGACGCAGAATCCCGCTCGCGATGCCGAACGCGCAAAGCGGCTGGCGCCATACGTCAAGGCCGCATCGGCGCTGCCGGTGGAGGTTTGCGGAACGCCGGCAGCGGAGCATTATCGCTGGCTGGTAGAGGAATTCCGGGTGAGTCTTTTCGCCCAGGAGCTGGGCACGGCCGAGCCGGTTTCAGAGGTGAAGCTTGAAAGGGAGCTTGAGGCGCTCCGGCGTCCGGGCGCGACTTCGGAGGCGAAGCCCGGTTCAGTTGCGAAGCCCGCCGAACGTCCGGCGCCGGCCGCCATAGCAGTGTCGGCGAAGGTTCCGCTCAAGAGCCTCGGCGCGCTGGACCGGCTGTTCCCGCGCGTGTAGCCCGCCGGTTCGGTTTATTTCCGGGGGGCTGGCAGAAGGCATTTCCCGCCCGTTAAGGCGCGGGTCTGCAATTCGTAGTTGCGCTGCGATGGGCGGATTCTACGATGGACCCTTTAAGCGCGATGGAAAGGCACGGACCGAAACGCATCTACACTCCTCAGTCCCTCGAGTCCTGGTTCGGAAAACTGGAGGGCGACTGGTCGGAGTACTTCAGCGCTGAGCAGCTGGAACAAGGCCGCCGCATCTACCGCGACAGCGAGATCCGGGAAGTGGAGCTGACGGTCAAGGACGCGATCATCCACCGCAAGGTCGACAAGAAGGAGGATTACGCGGTCATCGACTGGGGCGTTGACGGTTTTTCAGTGCGTTCGTCGTCAACGGACGCCGAATTGTCGCGTGCCATCGCCGTGGCCGGCATTCACGAGATCGAGGAACTGGTTGCGGACGAGATCTCGCCGCTGCCCGAAGATCTTCCGCCGGAGCCGCATTCGATGCTCTCCGGGAATGGCGATGGAGCGGCGATGCGCGCCCGAAACGGGAATGGCGAAGCGGTCCGCCCGCTTTTGCTGGCTTTTCGAACGACGACCGAGGGGCTGACCTTTCAGGCGTTCTGGGTGAACGCCGGCCAAATCCGCTGTCCTGCCCTTGGGCCGGCCGGCGGCAACGGAAACGGCAATGGGAACGGAAACGACCACAACGGCAACGGAGCGGCGCACGGCGATGAATCCTCGCAGGCGCACGTCAGCTCGGGCGAGCGGGGAAAGCTCATTTGTCTAACGACTTACGCTCGGAAGGCGCATTTTCACTACCAGCAGGAGTCGCGCGTCTATGTGCTCGATCTGTTGAAGGAGATTCCGGAGTTCGTGCGGACCGTGTTGCCGGTGTGGAAGCGCTATTTTTCGGTTGAACTCGACGACAACGTCAAGGACCTGGAGAAGGGCGAGCGGAACATCGAAGTCGAGGCGCTGGCGGACAAGCGCAACGGCTCCGGGCTCAAGCTCCGGTGGATCTTCCGCGCCGGCGAACGGCTGCTGACCGACGACGAGGTCACGGTGCTCACGCGGCGCGAAGGCTCGGCGGTCATCCTGCCCAGTCTCGGCATCGTCTCCGTCGCCCGTCCGAAATGGGAGTCGCTCACCCGCTGGCAGCGGATAGTCGAGGAATCCACGCAGGCTGACGGACATCTGCCGCCGTATCTGGTCTTTTCGTTGTTCAACGACGATCGGCTGAAGGTGACCCTGGGGCCGGAGGCCGAGACGTGGCGGCAGAGCGTCCTGGCGCCGACGGCGACGCTGCCGGTGTTGCCCGAAATTCTGCGGCCCTATCAGCGGCGCGGGGTCGAGTGGCTGCATCACCTGTGCGAGGCCGGGTGTCACGGCCTGCTTGCGGACGAAATGGGGCTTGGGAAGACGCTTCAGGTGCTGGCCCTGATCGCCGCGCGTCCGTTGGAAGGGCTGCCCCACCTCGTTGTCTGTCCCGCCAGCGTGGTGCCGGTCTGGCGCGAGGAGATGGCGCGCTACTTTCCCCAGCTGAAGTGCGATGTGCTCAAAAGCGGGCATGATTTCACATTGCGGCGCGATCCCGTCATCTGGCTGGCGAGCTACACCCAGCTTCGCAAACACAAGCACCTCCTCGACCGCGTGGAGTTCGGTTACGCCGTGCTTGACGAGGGCCAGTTCATCAAGAACCCGGATGCGAAGGTGGCGCATGCCTCGTGCTCGATCCGAGCCCGGCACCGGCTTGTCATGACAGGCACGCCGCTTGAAAACCGGCAGCTGGATCTGTGGTCGATCTTCCGTTTCCTGCTGCCAGGGCTGCTGGGCACGCGCCAGACGTTCGAGGCTGTGCTGGGCGCCGACCGCGCCGGCACCCTGACGCGCCTCCGCCAGCAGCTGGCGCCGTTCATTTTGCGCCGAACAAAGGACGAGGTGGCCCAGGAACTTCCGCCGAAGGTGGAGATGGACCTGCTTTGTCCGTTGACGGAACTGCAGCGCACGGAGTACGCCCGGATCTGCAACGAGGGCCTGGCCAGGCTCGGCGACGACATCGATGCCGCCTACCGCGAAAAGTCGTTTGGCTTCCTGGCGCTCCTCACGCGTCTGCGTCAGACCTGTTGCGATCCGGATCTGCTGCCATGGCTGAAGGCGCCGGTCACGGAAAGCGGCAAGCTCAACCTGCTGGTCGACAAGCTGGGTGAAGTGGTGGGGAGCGGGCACAAGGTCGTGGTATTCTCGCAGTTCGTGATGCTCCTCAACCGCGCGCGAGAGGCGCTGGCGGCGAATTTCCCGGATCTGCCCCGCTTTGAGCTCACGGGCATGACGCTCGACAGGCAGAAGCCGGTGCAGGCGTTTCAGGGCGCGACGGGCCCGGCGGTGATGCTGGTGAGCCTGAAGGCTGCGGGCACCGGCATCACGCTGCATGCGGCGGACTACGTCTTCCTGCTCGATCCATGGTGGAATCCGGCGGTCGAAATGCAGGCGGTCGACCGTGTGCACCGGATCGGCCAGACAAACACGGTGTTTGTCTACCGCATGGTCACGGCGGGCACGATTGAGGAGCGCATCCAGGCGCTGAAAGCCGACAAAAAGACGCTTTTCGACCGGGTCGTGGGGGACATGAGCGGCGATTTCGATCTTGGCCGGCATTTCCAGTCGCTGCGCAAGCTGATCGAACTCGCGGCGCCCGAGGCGGAACAATAGCCGGGAAGGAACGGGCCGGCCTACCGGCTTATTGGTGATCCACCAGCCGTTGCCGCCAGAGATCGAGATGGTCGAAAACGGCGGTCTCTTTCAGATAATCGACATCCAGCGGCGACCCGGGAATTTCCCGCGCCGATTGCGTCTGCTCGTAGCTCCACGCCGCTGCAAGGTGCACGGCGGCAAGCCCGCCGAAGGTCCGCTCCGGAGCAAGGGAGGGTTCGTGGTGCAGCGCCACGGTCTCGACCAACGGGATAGGGAGGCCCCAGATGCTGAGGAGATAGGCGCCCACATCGGCATGCGTGGCTTTGAGCACTTCCCTTTCCGCCTGGTAGAGGGGAATCTTCCGGCTCCGGGCGAGTCCGCGGATTTCGCGATACTCCGAAGGCAGGTTGGCCGAGAGGATCAGATGGCCGATGTCATGCAACAGGCCTCCCGTAAACGCCTTCTCCTCCATCGCGCGTCCGCCGCCTTTCCAGAGGACGAACTGCCGTGCCCAGGCAGCGGTCCGGAGGCTGTGCCGCCACACATCCTCGGCCGACAGCTGTTCGTAGGTTTGCCTCTCGAAGCTGGAAAAGACGTGATGAATGAGCGCCAGTGAACGGATCCGGCTGATTCCCAGAAGCTGAATGGCTTCATTTGGGTCGCAAACGCTGCGCGCGGTTCCGAAGAACGCCGAGTTGACAAGGTGCAGGATCTTCGCGGTCAAGGCCGGGTCACGGGCGATGATGTTTGCGATGGTCTGGGTGGATGACGTGCTCGACTGCAAGGCCTCAATGATCTCAAAATAGAGCTGCGGGACCGACGGCAGGTGCCGGATCCTGCCAATCACCTCTTTGATGGCCGGGTTCTCCAGCCGGCGATGAAACCTCGAGATGAGGTTCAGGATGGACCGCAATGCCTGGAGGTCGAACGGTTTGGCGACCCACTGGTGGGCGACACCCACGCTTTCCTGGACCGTCTGTTCGTCGGCGTGACCTGAAAGCACGATGCGCACCGTTCTCGGGTAGCGCTTCATGACCTCGTTCAGCAATTCCGTGCCGTTCATGTCCGGCATCCGCATGTCGGTGATTATCACATCGAACGGCTGCTGCTCCATGAGGGCGAGCGCCTGGCTGCCTCCCTCCACACACTCGGTCTCCCATTCGTTGGAAAGCCGCTGCATGAACGCGCGCAACACCAGCAGCACAGGCTTCTCGTCGTCCACGAACAGAATTCGCTTTCTTTGGTGATTTTCCGCCGCGGGCTGAAGCGGGCTGGTCGATTGGGATACCTGCAGGTCCGGAGCCTTCGACGGGAGTTCGGAGGCGGCCTGGCCGCCGGGATTCTGTGCGGGTCCGGGCTCTACGGTCGATTGCATGCGCGTGGTTCGACCGACCTGTCGCGAAAAGGTGCCAAACAGGCCCTTTGTAGGCGCTGGAACAGTTCGCCAGGGCAGGCGGGAACCGAAGAAGGAGTTGAGGAACGCTTCCATCGAACTTCCCAAGCGAATGATGGCTTGGGACCATAATATCGGCTCAAGGAAGCCGGTCTGAAATGCGGAATATCACATGGGACGAAGCCGGCCGGACCCCTTGTTTCCGCCGCCGGAAGCCAGGAGGGGAAGGCCGGGCCCCCGGCGGCTGGATTCTCCGCAAGAGCCAGTGGGGCCGTGTGTAATCACGCCCTCGTAACGCAGCCGTCATCCAATCGTAACACGGGTCTGAGACCCTAAGCCGTCAAAAACGTGCCAAAAGCCGTTTACCCTCACCTAACCCGACAATCCAAGATCCCATGGCTAAATTATTCTCCAAATGTCTGGCGCTGCTCTGCGGCGTCGCACTCACCGCGGGGGCCGCGTTTGCGCAGGACAGCGGTCCGCTCCTCGACTTGCTCGTCAAGAAAGGCATCGTCACCGACCAGGAGGCCGAACAGCTCCGGGCCGAACTGGTAAAGGACTTCGCGGCCAACACGTCCGCAGGCAAGCTCAACTTGTCCAGCAGTCTGACGGAACTGAGGGTTTCCGGCGATGTCCGGCTCCGCTACGAATACCGCGAGGGCGAGACCCTTGCCGGCGACAACGTGGAGCGAGGGCGTTTGCGCTACCGCTTGCGCCCGACGATCACCGGCCAGCTTGGGAGCGACTGGTTCTTCGGCTTCCGGCTGGAGAACGGCTCCGGCGCCCGCTCGTCGAACGTGACCCTGTCCGATCAAGGGGGGCCGTGGGCGAAGACCAATGACACCGTCTACATCGGCCAGGTCTATCTGGGCTACCGGCCCAACGCCGACTGGACGATCACCGGAGGCCGCATTCCCAATCCGTTTGTCAATACGCTGCTGGTCTGGGACGGCGACATCAACCCCGAGGGATTCGCCGAGCAGTTCAAGAAGACAAGCGGTTCCACGACCTATTTTGCCAACTTCGGCCAGTTCCTCTACGATTCGGCCAATCCGCAGAACAACACCGCCCCGACCATCGACCGCCAGGATCAGTACATGCTTGGCTGGCAGGGCGGCGTCACTGTGAAGCTGAACGAGACGGACTCGGTGCAGTTCGCGCCGACGCTCTACAATTACGTCAACAACAAGCGCACATCGAAGAATTTCGCGGGCGCCTTCACTCCGGCGAACCTCACGGCGATCAACAACCTCTTTGTGGCCGACCTGCCGTTCGAATATAACTTCGTGCTGCCCGGCATGGCTCCGTCCCGCGTTTTCGGGGACATTGCCTACAACTTCGACGGCACCCAGCGGGCGAAAAAGTTCGGGCGCCCCGACCTCGACAATCAGGTCTATGCCTGGCAGGCCGGCTATCAATACGGCAAGGCGAAGCTGAAGGGTGAATGGGACGCCAAGCTCTATTACCAGGCGACAGGTCTGTTTGCCTTGGATCCCAATCTCGTGGATTCTGACATCTTTGACAGCCGCACCAACATGAACGGGGTGGTGTTTACGACCAATTACATGCTCACAGATGCGGTCACGTTCTCCCTGACCTACGCCAATGGCGCGGCCAAGAACAAGACGGCGGTTACCGCCGGGTCCGGAGATATTGGAATAGCGACCCTCAACAAATTCAACCTGCTGCAGTTCGACGTCGTGGCGAAATTCTGACGCCGGCCCCCGTTCACCCCTCAATCGACCAATCCTCCTGATCCAACCATGAAAAAGTCACTTCTCATTCTCGCCGCGCTCCTGGCGGCCGGGTCCGCCCAAGCCCAGAAGCTTGTGATCAAAGGCTCCGATACGCTCGGCGCCAAACTTGTTCCGCAACTGGCCGAGGAGTACAAGGCCAGAAATCCGGGCGTGAGCTTCGAGATCGCAGCTGAAGGTTCCACGACGGGAATCGCCGCGATCATCGACGGCACTGCGCAGATCGGAATGTCCTCGCGCCGCGCCAAGACCACCGAGATGTCCCTCGCCCAGGCAAAGGGCGTGAACATGAAGCCCACGATCGTCGCCTACGACGGCATCGCCGTGGTCGTCAATGCCGGCAATCCTATCGCCACGCTCACCAAACGGCAGGTTGAGCAGATCATTGCAGGCGATATCACCGACTG
>PMKA01000169.1 GCA_003157575.1 Opitutia bacterium | reverse complement strand
GATGACCTACAAGTTTGTCGGCGCATTGAGGGGTATCACGACATCCCAGCCGCATATCATGACAGCATTGAGGTTGGGCGTCCTCATCGGCCTGTGCACCGAGGTCGCCCGCAAGCTCCTGAAACGCGCGCGCCGTTACCGTGACTGGGCGCGTGTCTCGACCGCCGGAAAGGTGTTCGACTTCTTCATCGATGCGTTCCTGCTTCCCAGTCCCTATGCTTCGAGCTTCGGAGGTTTCGTGGAGTTGAACACCTGCTATTGGTGGGCGGGTGGGGGCGCGCTCGGGTCGCTGTATGAGACTGCGGTGGCATGGGTCAACGCGAAGCGCGGCAAGGCCGCGGACGCCGGGGTTCCATCGGACATGAGCACGACATCCCTGGTCGGCGGCGGGTTGATCGCGGGCGATTCGCTTGCCGCGCTGAGCATCGGCGTCATCGGGCTGCTCAAGACGGTGCTCTGACGGGCTCCGTCCGACTGTAGGAGCTTGCTCGCAAGCGANNACGGGCAAGCAGGCTCCTACATCGGGTTCCTTGCTGCATGGCCGCGAGCGCCGGCGGGTGGATCTGGCCTCCGCTGCGAAATTCGGAAAGAATGCCGGACCGCTTCACCCGACGCCGCCGAAGGAGACGTAATCGTCGAGATCAAGGTGCTCGCAGCAGGTGCGCGAAGCCGCCGAGGCGTACGCGCGGGCTGCGCGGCGGATGTCGGGTGAGATCGGGCTGGCTGTAGTTGTTCATGGGAAGAGTCCCCGTTTCTCCTTGGCGTCAGCAACGCGCTGGATTCCGAGGGTGAGTGCGGCAAGGCGCCGGCTGAACTTCATCTTGCGCTTCTGGTATTCGACGCTCGCCCTGGCCTTGTCGAGGATTGCGGTGAGCTTCGCCAGGACTTCGTCGCGGGACCAATAGTAGTTTTGCAGGTTCTGCAGCCATTCGAAGTAGGAGACGATGACGCCGCCTGAATTGCAGAGGATGTCAGGGATGACTTCGATATCCTCTCGGGAATCCAGGACGCGGTCCGCGCCATTGGTCGTGGGGCCGTTGGCCGCCTCGGCGAGGATGCGGCACCGCAGCTTCGGGGCGTTGACCTCGGTGATGACCCGCTCGACGGCCGCCGGGATCAGCACGGTGCAGGGAAGTTCCAGCAACTGCTCATTGGTGATGGGCTCGCCGCCGTCGAAGTCGTGGAGGACGCGGTTGAATTTGACGTATCGGAGCGCCTTGCGCACGTCGATGCCGTTCGGGTTGTGGAAGGCCGCGGTGTGGTCGGAGATGGCGATGACCCTGGCGCCGTATTCGGCGATCGCCGCCGCCGTCTCGCTGCCCACGTTGCCAAAACCCTGGATCGCGACGGTCGCCTCGCTGGCCGGGAGCTTGAGGTCATCCATGTAGGCCTTGACGAGGTAGGCCACGCCCCGGCCTGTCGCCTCGCGCCGGCCTTCCGAGCCGCCGAGGGAGAGCGGTTTGCCGGTGACAATCGCCGGTTCGACGTGTCCGACGTGATTCGAATAGGTGTCCATCATCCACGCCATGACCTGTTCGTTTGTGCCCATGTCGGGCGCGGCGATGTCGACCTGCGGCGAGAGGAACGGGATCATCTCCTGCATGTAGCGCCGGGAAAGCCGTTCGAGTTCGCCCGGCGAGAGGTTGTACGGATCGACAATCACGCCTCCCTTTGCGCCCCCGAACGGAAGCCCGACCAGCGAGCACTTCCAGCTCATCCACATCGCCAGGGCCGCAACCTCTCCCAACGTGACGTGCTGATGGAATCGCAGCCCGCCCTTCGACGGTCCGGTCGAGAGGCTGTGCTGGACCCGGTAGCCCTCGAAGACGACCGTCGTGCCGTTGTCCCGTTTGATCGGCAGCGCCACAGCCATGCAGCGACGCGGGTATTTCGTGCGGTCGCGCAGCCCATCGGGGAGATTGATGGCATCCGCGGCCTTGTCGAACTGGCGGCAGGCCATGCGAAATACATCGGAGTCGTACAGTTTCGAGACAATGGCCTTTGACATGAGTTGAAATCGGCCGGGTTGAAGGTTTTGATCCGCCTGCAAGGTGGCGCAAGCCATGCTCGCTGGCAACCGACATTGATAAGCGCGTGTTCCCAAGGGACCGCGCAGACGGCCGGGCAACCCTGCATCCGGCTCGCTTTTCGAACGAACCTAAACAGACTGTCGCTCTTCCCGAGATTCCCATGAAGATCATTTGCGCATGGTGCAACAAAACGCTCACCGAGGACCTCAGGCCGAAGGCGGAAGTTTCTCATGGGATATGTCGCGACTGCATGGAGAAGATGTTCGGCCCATCAAGGGTTGTCCTGACGGAATTTCTCAACTCGATAGAACTGCCGGTGCTGGTCACGGACGAAAACAAGGAGATCCGGCAGGCGAATCGCGCGGCCGAGCGCATTTTGGCCAGGGACGGGCGCCAGATGCAGGGCAAAAGGTTTGGCGTGGTGATTGAATGCGCCAACGCCGAGCTGGCCGGGGAGTGCGGCGTGAGCCCTTTTTGTGCGGGCTGCGCCTTCCGGCGGAACATCTACGACACGCATTACGACGGGAAGCCGCGCCATGGCGAATACTCGCAGCACAAGGTCATGACGGCGAAAGGCCCCGCGGCCAGGCGGTTCAAATACTCAACGACGAAGAACGGAAATTCCGTGGTCGTTGCGATCGAAGGCGTCGAGGATCTGCCGCTCGAGCCCTGATTTCAGCGCACCCGCGTCGGTGGAACACGTGGCGCGGATGAATTCATGAATGCCCGTCTTGCAGATCTTTTCGCCCTACGCTTCGGCGCCGCGCCGTGCGGGACGGTTCCGTTGGAGGCACATGGCTCCGACCGGAAACTCTTCCGCCTGAAGGGGCGTGACGGTCGCACCGCCATCGGCGTCGAAAACGGCGACCTCGATGAGAACGCGGCATTCACCGGTTTTGCGCGTCATTTTCGCGCGGCGGGCCTTCCGGTCCCGGAGATTTACGCCGAGGATTCTGCTGCAGGCGTTTATCTGGAGGAAGATCTTGGAGACACCACGCTGTTCGAGTTGCTTCAGAAGGAGCGTGGCTCCTCGGGGGACATTCCCGCGACGGTGGCCGCGGTCTACAAGCAGTCCGTCCGCCTGCTTGCCCGGATGCAGATCGAGGCGGGGAAGGGGCTGGATTACGGGCTATGTCATCCGCACGGCGCATTCGACCGGCGCTCGATGCGGTGGGATCTCAACTATTTCAAATATTACTTCCTGAAGCTGGCGCACGTGCCGTTTCACGAGCAGCGGCTCGAAAACGATTTCGATGCGCTGTGCGATTTCCTGCTGAAGGCTCCGGCCGATTTCTTCCTGTACCGGGATTTCCAGTCGCGAAACATCATGGTGCGAGGGGGGCAGCCGTGGTTCATCGACTTTCAGGGCGGGCGGCACGGGGCGCTGCCCTACGATCTGGCTTCGCTGTTGCTCGACGCGAAGGCGGACCTCCCGTTCGATTTTCGCGACCGGCTCAAGGCGCAATATCTCGAAGCCGCCGCAGCGTTGACGCCGGTCGACCGGGATCGTTTCGAGGAATTCTATCGCGGGTTTTCGCTCATCCGCATCCTCCAGGCAATGGGGGCGTACGGCTACCGGGGTTTTTTTGAGCGCAAGGCTCATTTTCTCCAGAGCGTGCCCTACGCGATCCGCAACCTGGAGCGCCTGCTTGCGGAAGGCGCGCTGCCCGTTGCCCTCCCGGCGCTTACCGAGGCGTTGCAGCGGATCGTCGCGACGACGCGCCTGCGCGAGGTGGCGCCGCTTGCGCCGCGGCTGACGGTTCGAATCGAGAGCTTTTCCTACCGTCGGGGCTATCCTGCCGACACCACCGGAAATGGCGGCGGATTCGTCTTCGACTGCCGGGCGCTGCCCAATCCCGGCCGCGAGCCGGGTTTCCTGGACCTGACGGGGCGCGATCCCGTAGTCATCGCCTGGCTCGAGCAGCATTCGGAGCCGGGGCAGTTCGTGGCGCAGGTCCGTTCGCTCCTTGAGCCAACTCTGGAGGCCTATCAGCGACGCCATTTCACGCACCTCACCGTCGCCTTCGGCTGCACCGGCGGCCAGCACCGCAGCGTCTATTGCGCCGAAACGCTCGCCAGGGGCCTGCGCACGCATCCGGGGATCGCGGTCGAGATCCACCATGGCGAGGCCGCCCGCTGGCCCAAGCCGTCCGCTCCGTCTGTCACCGGATGAAAGCGATGATTTTTGCCGCCGGTCTCGGGACGCGACTCAAGCCGCTCACCGACACGCGTCCCAAGGCGCTCGTCGAGGTGGCCGGGCGGACGTTGCTCGAACACGTTGTGCGGCGTCTGGTCGAGGCCGGCGTGACGGAGGTCGTCATCAATCTCCATCGTCTCGGCGAACAGATCCCGCCGTTCATGGAGAAGCATGGGCGCCTTGGCCTGCGGCGGGTGGCGTATTCGGACGAGCCTGTTTTGCTGGGCACCGGAGGCGGTCTGAAGCAGGTTGCGTGGTTTTTCGACGACGGGAATCCGTTTCTCGTGCACAATGCCGATGTGCTAAGCATGATCGACCTGGGCGCCATGATGAGCGCCCACAGCCGGACTCGTGCGCTGGCGACGCTCGCTGTCATGGCGCGGGCAACGACGCGCCCGCTCTATTTCGATTCCGCGGGGCTGCTTGCGGGCCGCCGGACAAAGGACGGACGCGATGAGCTCGTGCGCGCGCCCGGGGGCGCGATCGAGCCGCTTGGGTTTTGCGGCATCCAGGCGGTGTCGCCGGAAATCTTCGCGCGGATGTCCGAGAAGGGTTCGTTCGGGATAACCGAGGCCTACCTCCGCATGGCGGGCGCCGGAGAAATAATCATGGCCCATCGCGTCGACGGGGCGAAATGGCGCGACTGCGGCCGACCGGAGGATTTGAGGGCGCTGTAAGGATACTGGCCCGCATATTTCGCACAGCGGCCTTCAGACCGCCGTTTCGACAGGCTAAAGGCACTGATTCTAGTGTGCGTTCATGATGAGACCAATTGGCAAAAATGTAGGAGCCTGCTTGCAGGCGATTCAGATCCTGATCGCCTGCAAGCAGGCTCCTACAAGGAACATTGGTTCGTCCCATCTTGAACGCGAATTAGAATGAGCAGAGTCGAAGGGCAACCAAAGGTGGAGGGCGCACCGCCCTCCAAAGAAATCGACGCGTCCTACGGAAGGCTGCGGAGCTTTAGGTCGGGGTTCTTCTCCACGAAATAGCGCATCGTCCAATCGTTGGGGAAAAGGATGACCGGCCGGGCGTCCGAGTCGGTGCCCCAGGCGACTCCGCTGGCCGTCACGAGGCTGGCCGGGTGCTCGAGCGCGGGGTGGGGGTCGAGCCACCGGAGGAACTGCCACGGGGCCGTCTCAAGTCGGGACTCGGCCCCGTACTCGGCCTGCAGCCGGTATTGCACGACCTCGAACTGAAGAGGGCCGACCGCCGCGAGCAGGGTGACGCCCGAAGGTCCGTGGCGCAGGTTGAACGACTGCACGATGTGCTCCTGCAGAAGCTGTTCGATTCCCGCACGGTATTTCTTCGCGTTCGAGGGATTCGGATTGCTGAGGAAGGCGAACACCTCGGGCGGGAAGCGCGGAATCTCGTTGTAGAGAATGTCCGGGTCTTCCGTCAGCGTGTCGCCAATCCCGAACATGTCGTAGCCGACAAGGCCGATGATGTCGCCGGGCCAGGCCTCGTCTACGGTGGAGCGCTCCTGTCCAAATAGCTTCTGCGAAGACGAGAGGCGCACCCGCCGGCCGGATTGCTGGTGCGTGACAGTCATGTCCCTCGTGAAGTGTCCCGAGCAGACGCGGACAAATGCGATCCGGTCGCGGTGCTTCGGGTCCATGTTTGCCTGGATCTTGAAGATGAATCCCGAGAACTTGTCATGGTCGACCGGGACGAGCGGAAGATCGGCGGGCGATGGGACGGCGACGTCGTCCCCGGTTTCCGGGCTCGGCGGGCCTGCGTCCGTGCGAGGCTTGTCAGCTTGTTCCTGGACCCTGGAACTTGGCCGCTGGACTTTGGCTGCGGCCGAATTGTGCCGCGGTCCGGGCGGCAGTGCGTCGCGCAGGAAACCGTTGAGCAGGAGTTCGACGCCGAAATTGTTTACGGCGCTGCCGAAGTAGACCGGTGTCTGGCGGCCGCCATGAACTGCGGCGAGGTCAAAGGCATGACCGGCGCCGGAGATCATCGCCAGCTGTTCCGCGACTTCGTGGTAGGTCTGGTCGTCGAGCTTCTCCCTCACCACGGGATCTGCGATGTCGGCGACCTGGTCCGGTGCGCGGTAGGCGCCGCCGGGCACGCGCTCGAAGAGGTGGACCTGATGGTGCAGCCTGTCGAAGACGCCGCGGAACGAAGGGCCGTTGCCGAGGGGCCAGGTGACGGCGGACGCCTGCAGGCCGAGAACGTTTTCAAGTTCGTCGAGGAGCACAAGCGGATCGCGCGTCGGGCGGTCGCACTTGTTCATGAACGTGAAGATGGGCACCCCGCGAAGGCGGCACACCTCGAAGAGCTTCCGCGTCTGGGTTTCGATGCCCTTTGCCGCGTCGATGACCATCACTGCGGCGTCGACTGCGGTGAGCACGCGATAAGTGTCCTCGGAAAAGTCCTTGTGGCCCGGGGTGTCGAGCAGGTTGACTGCGAACCCGCCGTATTCGAACTGCAGGACGGTCGATGAGACGGAAATCCCGCGCTGCCGTTCGAGTTCCATCCAGTCGGACCGTGTGGCGCGCTGGTTCTTTCGATCCTTGACGGCGCCGGCGAGGTGCACCGCGTTGCCGTAGAGCAGGAACTTCTCCGTGAGCGTGGTCTTGCCAGCGTCGGGATGGGAGATGATCGCGAACGTGCGGCGGCGGGCGGTTTCGGAAGTGGCGGACATTGCAAAAGCGTCGACGCAACAGCGCTGGAGCCCGGAGGGGAAGCTTTATTTTGAAAGACTGCCTCCTAGCCCGGATGTATCGCACTCTACTCTACAGCCTGCATGCGGACTGTTGACCACCCGCGGGCCGAATCTGCTGGCCGGCACATCCGGGCTTGGCCGGAAAGATGCAGTCGGATGTAGGGCCGCCGCTTGTCGGCGAGCCTTTCCCCTGATCGGCTGTGGCCCGGCGGTCCTCCTTCGCCAGGCCTATGGAGGACAGGCCAGCGCCGGCCCTACACACCGTTCGGCGATCGCCGGCATCATTCGTGAGGCGCGGCCGACTGCATGAATCCGGCTAGGGGCGGCGCTGCAAGGGCTGACAGGACCGCAGTCTTGCTGCCGCCCGCTTCGGCAAGCCACGGATCTGGCGGGCCGCCGCCACGCGTTCGCGCATGCGGATGCATGGGCGCGCGGGCTTTCAGACAGCGGATCCACTCGCCGGGCCTTGCAGCCGCCTGGCAAATGCCGGGCGACGTCCGGGGCGTCCGGTCGAGATTTTGTAAAAACAGAGGGCGGCGCGAAAACCCATGGAT
Organism: Opitutia bacterium; assembly: GCA_003157575.1. Taxonomy (GTDB): domain Bacteria; phylum Verrucomicrobiota; class Verrucomicrobiia; order Opitutales; family Opitutaceae; genus Fen-1467. The sequence goes on along the minus strand of PMKA01000169.1, from coordinate 2,385 downwards.
TACTGCGCATCCGCGCCGATAATCATCCTAAAGAAAATGATCACAGCTCTTCTAGTCACCATTGGAGCTATCATGGTTGTCGGCTCGGCCATCATGCTTCTGGGCCTCGCGGAGGCCCCGGAAGGCTACGAGGATGGCGAAGGCTTCCATTTTGGTCCCGAGCCCTAAAGCGGGGGAAATGCTCTTTTGGCTTCTCCGCCGGGCGAATGCGGCAATGATGCGGGGATGCCGAATTCGCTGAAACTCAAGCCCAACGCCAATGCGCGTGTGTTGCACGGACACCCGTGGATCTTCGTCAACGAGGTGACCGAGCTTCTGCCTGCGGAGCTGGACGGGGAAGTCGTTGAATGCCGCGAATCCCGCGGGCGTTTTCTCGGCACGGGGATCTACAACAGCCGCTCGCAGATCGTCTGGCGTAGAATCAGTCGCGATCGGGTCGAACTGGATGAGGCGTGGTTGCGCGAGGCGCTGCGGCGGGCGATCGCGCGCAGGGAAGTCCCGGGGACGGCGGCATCCGGTTCCCCTGGCGCCGGACCGGAAGCCGGGGCGGCGGCCCCTGCGAGGTTCACGCGCCTGGTCTGGTCGGAATCGGATGACCTTCCCGGCGTCGTCGTCGACCAGTTCGGCGATACGCTTGTCGTGCAGACGCAGACGCTGGCGATGGAGAAGCGGCTGGGGACGCTGGTGGCGTTGCTGGACGAATTGGTGAGGCCGGCCGAGATTGTGTTGCGCAACGATGCCTCGATCCGCCGGCTGGAGGGGTTGCCGCTGGAGGTGAAAACGCGGTCGGGCAGGCCTTTCGAGCCGCGCTGGATGCGCATCGACGGCATCGACTACTGGCTCGATTTGCAGGGCGGACAGAAGACCGGCTTTTATCTTGATCAACGCGAGCAGCACGCTGCGGTGGCCGCCTGCGTCGGCAAGCTCGCGCCGGCCCGTCCGTCCGGAGTCAGGGTGCTCGACGCATTCTGCAACCAGGGCCCGTTCGCCCTCAGATGCGCGCAGGCCGGGGCAGCCGAAGTGCTCGGCCTGGACTCCGCGGGCGAGGCCATCGACCAGGCTCTCCGCAACGCCGTCCGCAACGACCTCAGGGCCGAGTTTGCGGTGGCCAACGTGTTCGACTATTTCACCGAGCGCCGCGACGACACCTGGGACCTCATCGTTCTCGATCCGCCGCCCTTTGCGAAATCGAAGGGCGCGCTCGAAGGCGCGATGCGCGGCTACAAGGAGATCAACCTGCGGGCCATGCAGCAACTGAGCCCCGGGGGTATTTTGGCGACGTACAGCTGCTCCTACCACGTGCATGACGCCGAGTTCCGCGCGATGCTTGCGGAGGCCGCGACCGATGCCAAACGCCGCGTTCAGGTCATCGAGTTCTGCCATCAACCGCCCGATCATCCGGTGCTGGTCACGATGCCGGAGAGCGAGTACCTGCGGGGCTACATCCTCCGGGTCGAGTAAATCCGTAGGTTCGCAACGCGGCGTTGAGGCTGCAACCAAAGCTGCAGGGCGCTGCGCCAGCCTTCGCACGAGGCNNCGACCTTGGCGGGGACTTCGGTCCCTCGTAGCATCGGCAGTTTGTCACAGAGCGCACAGAGACAATGCATGAGGACACAGAGAGGCGTGGCTGGCGGAGCCCGAGGACCAAACACACCCAAAACAGGGAAAGGTCCTTTTCCATCCTACCTCCATCAGATTCACCGTCCGCACGATTCGATCCGCACAGCATGCAGAAATGGTCAGCTACAGATTGGGAACCTTTTCAGCTGCCGCCTTGAGCTCTGCTTCTCGACGAGCCGGCCGGGCTTTTTGTAGTCCTGCGGGGCGCAGTTGTTGCGCACGTCATCCAGGTGGACGGCAAACTCGGCTGCGTCAAGGGGCTTGCCTTCACGTAGATCTTCCCGCGGGGTAACGACTTTATACCAAGGTTTCAGGGGTATGTTGGGGTCAGCGAAGCAACATCAGGGACGATAGCGGAAGCTCGATAATCCTCGGGTCGACCACTCCCGGCGAACCGTCTTGAGTCACGAGGAGGCCGAAGGGCGCGTTGTTTACCGCCCTCTCGATGAACGAGCGCAGACCTTCCGTGTCGCGCAAGGGGTCGATCCTCGCCTGGTATTTCACTTCGATCGGGATCCGCTTGACCCCAATGGTCAGAACAAAATCCACCTCCGGTTCGCCCTGACGCTCCGGAAAATGGGCGATGTCCAACCCCGTGATCGTCGAGAGAAGCGCGCCCGTTACGCTCTCGGCCAGGTGCCCGGCCACGGTGGTCAACTCCGGCTCTTCCCGCAGCTTCGCGGGTGCCAGGGGGATTTGCTCCTGCAGCCAGCTTGCCCTCAGACCGTGATCAACCAGGCACAGTTTCGGGCTGCCGTGCTTGCG
>PMKA01000501.1 GCA_003157575.1 Opitutia bacterium | reverse complement strand
CTGGACAAGTACATCGGCGACGCGGTGGTCGCGATGTTCGGCGCGCCGGTGCCGCTGCCGGATCACGCCTATCGCGCCGCGCTCACTTCGCAACTTGTCCACCGGCAGCTCGCGGTGCTGCGGGAGAAATGGAAAAGCGAGGGGGACAAGTGGCCCGATCTGGTTCACCGCATGCAGACGCGGATCGGCCTGAACACCGGCCTCGCGATGATCGGCAACATGGGCTCCCACACGCGCTTCAACTACACGATGATGGGCGACAACGTCAACCTGGCGGCCCGCATGGAGTCGGGGGCAAAGAGCTGGGGCGCCTATACGATGTGCACCGAGGGTACGCGCCAGGAATGCGAAAAGCACGGCGGAGACCGCCTCGTTTTCCGCCCGCTCGGCCGCATCAAGGTCAAGGGCCGCTCGCAGGCCGTTCCGATTTTCGAGATCGCCGGGCTCAAGGAGGACGTCGCCGACCGCACGCGGGAATGCCTCGGCATTTTTGGCGAAGGGCTGGAAAAATACTACGCACGCGATTTCGCCGGCGCGATCGCCCGCTTCAAACGAAGCGCCGAACTGGAGCCGCGCATCCCCGGGCGCGATCCCGGCATCGTGAGCAACCCTTCGCTCGTCTACATCGAAATCTCCGGCCACTTCCAGGCGGAGCCGCCGCCCGCGGACTGGGACGGCGTCTATGTGATGAAGGAGAAATGACGCTGCGGACCCGGCGTCACTTGAGGATCATCTCCTTGACCGACCGCCCGGCCGGGATCATCGGCAGCACGTGCTCCGTATAGGGCACGACCACGTCGAGCACATAGGGTCCGTCGTAGTCGAGCATCTCCTGGATGGCCGCGCGCAGTTCGCCTTTCTTGATCACGCGCCGGCCCTTCACCCCGAAACCCGCGGCGATCTTCACAAAATCCGGATAGAGCGCGTCCGGGTTGTCAGGGCTGCCGATGTTGTTCACGTCGCCGAGAATCGTGTTGCCGCGCACGGAATCGTAGAAGCGGTCCTCCCACTGCACGACCATCCCGAGGTGCTGGTTGTTCAGGATCATCGCCTTCGCACCGATCTTCTCGATATGCGCGGTGGCCAGCTCCTGGACGTTCATCAAAAACGAGCCGTCGCCGTCGATGTCGACCACCTGCCGGTCCGGGCATGCCACCTTGACGCCCAGGGCCGCTGGGAAGCCGAAGCCCATCGCTCCGAGCCCCAGCGAACTGATGAAATGACGCGGCCGCTCGAAGTTGTAATGCTGGGCGGACCACATCTGGTGCTGTCCCACGCCGGTCACGATGATGGCATCGCCTTTCGTCAGCTCGTAAAGGACGTGCACGGCCTCCTGCGGCTGGATGTGGCGGCTGTGGTCGTAGCGGAACGGATTGTCGCGCTTCCACTCCATGACCTGATCGTGCCACGCCTTCGTGTCGGGCGCTGAGAATTTTCCGGCCGCAAGCAGCTCGTTCAGGCGGCCCAGGGCGTGCTTGAGATCGGAACAGATCGTGAACTGGACGCGCTTGTTCTTGTTGTGCTCGGAGGCGTCGATGTCGATGTGAACGATCTTTGCGTGGGGCGCGAACTTGTTGACGTCCCCGGTGACGCGGTCGTCAAAACGCGCGCCGAGCACGAGCAGCAGGTCGCTCTGGTCCACCGCCCAATTCCCGTAGGCCGAGCCGTGCATGCCGAACCATTTCATCGAGAGCGGATGACTCTCGGGAAACGCACCGAGCCCCATGAGCGTTGTGGCCACGGGGATGTTCGTGCGCTCCACAAAGGCCAGCAACTCCTCATGGGCTCCGGCGGAGATGACGCCGCCGCCGACATAAAGCATCGGTCGCCGCGCCTCGCCGATCATCTGGATGACCTGGTTCAGCTGCGCATCGCTGGCGTGCGCGATCGCGGTGGCGTATATGCTGCGGAACTCCACGGCCGCCGGATAGACCGGCGTGAACTTCGCCTGCTGGACGTCCTTCGGAATGTCGATGACCACCGGTCCGGGACGGCCGCTCGCGGCAAGATGAAAAGCCTCCTTGAACACCCGCGGCAGATCGTGCACGTCGAGGACCAGGTAGCTGTGCTTCACGATCGGGAGGGTCAGGCCGAAGAAGTCCGTCTCCTGGAATGCCATCTTGCCGATGTACTTGGAATAAACCTGCCCCGTGATCGCCACCATGGGGATGGAATCCATGTAGGCGTCGGCAATCGCAGAAACCAGATTGGTCGCGCCCGGACCGCTCGTCGCCATGCACACGCCCACCCGCCCGGTGGCGCGCGCGTAGCCGTTGGCTGCAAATCCCCCGCCCTGCTCGTGGCGCGGCAGGACAACGCGCACCTTTTTTTTGGCACGCGCAAACGACTGGTGCAGCTCCAGCGAACTGCCGCCGGGATAGGCGAAAATCACGTCGACGCCCTCGCGAACAAGACACTCGACGACCGCGTCCGCGCCTTTGATCTCAGGGCCGGTCGGTGTCGTGGGTTGTGTGGTCGGCGTGGACGGTTTTTTCATGGGAGGAGTCGGAAAAAGGGCAGTCACTAAAGACGAGCGCTTTCCAGACTGGCAAGCACGGTTTTCGGGTATAGGCGCCTGCGGACGCCGTCGGGAGCGCCGCCACCACCGGGCGCCCATGGACGTCCGGCGATCTTTCCGTTGGGGCGCAGGCCTGCTGCGTCCATGGCCGGGGACGCGATCCGGCTCGTCTTGGCCGCCGGGGTCCGTTTAGTTCCCCGCATGAATCCAGCGTCTGATCCCGTCGATCTTGTCATTCAGGCCACGGCGGCCTTTCCGCACCGTCCGTCATGGGATGAATACTTCATGGCGACCGCAGCGTTGATCGCCTCCCGCTCCAACTGCGAGCGGTTGCACGTCGGCTGCGTGGTGGTGACCGGCGGCGACCGAAAGAACCGGATCGTCACGGCGGGCTACAACGGCTTTCTGCCGGGCACCCCGCATACATCGCGGGTGCGCGACGGGCATGAGCAGGCAACGGTGCACGCGGAGCAGAATGCGCTGGCGGACGCCGCCAGGCGCGGCAGCAGCGTGGAAGGCTGCATCGCCTATGTGACCCACTACCCCTGCATCAATTGCGCAAAGATCCTGGCGGCCGCCGGCATCGCCGAGATCAGGTACCATGAGGACTACAGCAACGATCCGCTGGTGGCCCAGATTCTCGGGGATGCGGGGGTGAAGGTGACAAAGCTCTAGCGGGGCGCGACCGTCGAATAGGCGAATCCGCCCGCCAGACTCGCCGCTATGGGTTTGACGTCGGCTGTCTTCCGGCAACATTTTCATCATGCATGAACGGGGCAAAACGGCTTTGAGCATGGCCGGCTCGCTTCTGCTGGCCCATCCCGGCATGCGGGATCCGAATTTCCGCCGCACCGTTGTGCTGCTCTCGGCGCACGGCGAGGATGGCGCGATGGGCCTCGTGCTCAACCGGCCGATGCGAAAGAAACTGGGCGATCTCAACGCCGAGTTTGCCGCCGGCCGCCTGGCAGGCGTGCCGGTCTACCAGGGAGGCCCCGTCCAGACCGAGCATCTCATCCTCGCAGCCTGGCAGGCCGATCCGCTCGTCAACGGTTTCAGACTTTACTTCGGGATCGATGTGAAGAGAGCCGAGGAACTGCTGAACGAGAAAGGAGTCCGGCTGCGTGCGTTCCTCGGCTATTCGGGCTGGATGAAGGGTCAGCTGGAAGACGAGCTGGAGCACCACACCTGGGTCGTCACTCCCGCCAATGCGGAGCTGGTGAACCGCGGGGACGGGCATGGGCTTTGGCGGGCGATCCTCGGAGGCCTGAGCCTGGAGTGGAAGCTTTTGGCCGGCGAACCGGACGACCCGGAGGTCAACTAGGACGCTGTCGGACCTGCGATCCGACGGCATCCTTACAAATGGTTTGACAGGCCCCGAGACGCCCGGTCACTTAGTCACCCCTTATGAAGGTTGTTTCCTCACTCAAATCAGCCAAGAAGCGTCACCCCGACTGCCAGGTCGTCCGCCGGCACGGCAAGGTGTACGTCATCAACAAGACCGATCCGCGTTACAAGGCCCGCCAGGGTTGATCCGCGCAAAATCTCTTCCCGTGAAAACTGAAGGCCATCCTGCACTCAACAATGTCTGCTTCCTCGACGTCTCGACGGGGAAGCGTTTCCTGACCAAATCGACGCTCAAATCGGCCCGAAAGGAGTCCATCGACGGAGTCGAGTATTTCATCGTTCTGCGCGACGTGACGATGGACTCCCATCCCGCCTACACGGGCGAGAAGCGCATGGTGGACACGGCGGGCCGCGTCGAGAAGTTTACCTCGAAGTTCAAGCGCGGCACCAAGAAGACGGTCAGCTGAACGTCGTCGGAATTCCTTTGCACAGAACCCTCCGGTTCCCCGGAGGGTTTCTGTTTTTCTGCGGGCGATGCCTCTGAAGGCGGCTTGACGCGCATTCCCCGCCCCTGCTGAGTGTCGGGTGACATGCGTATCCGCGCTTTCCGAGGGCTGGTCCCGGTTCCCGAACATGCCGCCGAAGTGGCGTGCGTGCCTTATGATGTGGTCGACGCCGCCGAGGCTGCCGCGCTCGCCGCCGGCCGCCCCCACAGCCTGCTCCACGTCGACCGGGCGGAAATCGACCTGCCGCCGGGCACCGATCCCTACAGTGGCGCGGTTTACACGAAGGCGAGGGAAAATTTCTTCCAGCTGCAGCGCGACGGCGTCCTCGTGCGCGAACCCGAACCCTGCATCTATGTCTACCAGCAACAGATGGGCGCGCATCTGCCAGCGCGGGCTGGTGGCCGTCTGCAATGTCGAAGATTATGACGCCGGCCTCATCAAGAAGCAGCGAAAAGACGCGCCGGGACAAGGAGGACGATCGCACGCGGCTGATCAACACGCTCAGCGCCGACACCGGCCCGGTTTTTCTGACCTACCGCGACGAGGCGGCCGTGACCGCGTTGGTCGACGCGAAGACCAGGGAAAAGCCGCTGTACGATCTCACCGCGCCCGACGGTATCCGCCATACTGCCTGGCGCATCCCCGGAGGGGGGGAGTGGCTCGCGGCGTTCGGCGGCGTACCGCACCTTTATATCGCCGACGGCCACCATCGAGCAGCGAGCGCGGCGCGCGTGGCCCGGCTTCGCCGCGAGCGCAATCCACAGCACAACGGGACCGAGGATTACAATTGGTTCCTCTGCGTCGTCTTCCCGGCCAGTGAACTCAAGATTTTGCCCTACAACCGCATCACCTTTGACCTCAACGGCCACCCGCCGGCGGAGTTCCTGAGCCGGGTGCGCGCCGTTTTTGACCTGGAAGAAGATGCGCCGCCGGCGCCGAACGCCACCGGCCGCCTGAGCATGTATGTCGGCGGCAAATGGTATGGTCTGCGCTGCCCGGCTGACCCGAAGGCCGACCCGGTCGGGCGACTCGATGTCAGCGCGCTCCAGAACCGGCTGCTGGCGCCTATTCTTGGTGTCGACGATCCGCGCACGAGCAAGCGCATCGACTTCGTCGGCGGAATTCGCGGCCCGGGCGAGCTGGTCAAGCGCGTCGACGCCCGTGGCGGCGTGGGCTTCTCACTGTTTCCCGTGACGGTCAGTCAGGTAATGGACATCGCCGATGCCGGCCAGATCATGCCGCCGAAGAGCACCTGGTTCGAACCGAAGCTGCGTTCAGGCCTGTTCACGCACACGTTTTAGCAGCGGTGGAACCGGAGCCCCCGGCGGGCGTCATAGTAATGTCCGCCAGTTGGCCAACATAACTTGTTGCACATTGTTTTCCCCATCTCCTAAACTCCGCTCATGAAAGCCGCCAAGAAATCGCTTCTTCTCGCCCTGCTCGCCCTGGCCCTCGGATCGCTCTTTGCCGGCTGCGTGGCGCCGAGGTCGGACTCGACCATCCCATGGAACCGGCCTGCTGATTGGGAGGGACAGATCCCGGGAATGACGGGCAACAACTGACGCTTCCGATAGCGCGTCGTGCAAGGATCCGGCTGCTCCACCGGATCTTTTTTTGTGGCCTTGGACCGGCCCTGGTGGCTTCCTCCACTGAGCCATGGACAACGGTTCCCTCGTGCCCCAGCCCGGCCACCTTTACGTGGTCGCGACCCCCATCGGCAACATGGCCGACCTCACGGAACGTGCACGCGCTCTTCTGGGGGCGGTCGACGTTGTTGCCTGTGAGGATACCCGGACAACGGGAACCCTGCTGGCCCGGATCGGAGTGCATCGGGAATTGACCGCCTATCACGAGCACAACGAGATCGAGGCTGCGGAACGCCTGACCGCGATGCTTGCCGAGGGCAAATCGATCGCCGTGGTCACCGACGCGGGCACCCCCGGTTTGAGCGATCCCGGATTTCGCGTCGTCCGGGCATGCCGCAGCCGCGGCGTGCCGGTCGTGCCGGTCCCCGGCGCAAACGCCCTCATCACGGTCCTCAGCGCGTCCGGCCTCCCCACCAACGCATTTCTCTTCGCCGGTTTTCTGCCGCCCCGCTCGGCGGCCCGGATCGCCTTCCTCGAAAAATACCGCGAATTCCCCTACACCCTCGCCTTCTACGAAAGCTGCCATCGCATCGACAAATTCGTCGACGAGATCGTCGCAACGCTGGGCACCGAACGTGTTCTCTGTGTCGCCAAGGAGGTGACCAAGCTGCACGAAACATTTTTTGTCGGAGCGGCTGACGGCGTCCGGACGCGCCTGTCATCCGCCAGCCTGAAGGGTGAATTCGTCGTGATCGTCGCGCCGGCCGGATTCGTGCTTTGACGGCAGAGGAGGCTTGATTGCCGCCTGATCCCTGTGTGCTCTGTGGATTCGTGGCCCACTCTCTCCCGGTCGCCGTCATCGACATCGGCAGCAATTCGATCAAATCGCTGGTGGCAGGCAGCGACGGCGCCGGCGGCGTCGCCCTGCTGGCAGGTCGCACGATCGACGCCCGGATCAGCGCCGGCATCGGCCAGGCCCACCCCCGGCTCTCGGACGACGGGATGCAGCGCGGGCTGGCGGCGATCCGCGAGCTTTTGCAGGACGCCGCCGCGTTTTCCCCGGCGCGCACGGTCTTGGTGGCAACCAGCGCGGTCCGCGACGCGGCCAATGGAGCCGAATTCGCTGCGCGCATAATCGCGTCCACCGGATGCGAACTCCGGATTCTCTCCGGTGACGAGGAGGCCGGCCTGATCGGCCGCGGCCTGACGGTCGATCCCCATCTCGCGGATCTGCAGGATTTCTACGTCTTCGACCTCGGCGGCGGCAGCCTGGAATGCCTGGCTTTTAGGGGCCGGCGGGGGGAACAAGCGCTCAGTCTTCCGCTCGGCTGCGTGCGTCTGACGGAGCGCTGCGTCGAACATCCGGAGGGGCCGTTCAGCGAACGCGACCGTGCCCGGGTTGCCGAGGCATGCCGGGACGCCTTCGAAAAGAGCAGCTTTCGTTTCTCGCTTCCAGCCGGCTCGCCCGCGGTGTTCGCCGGCGGAACGGTCACAACCGTCCGTGCGATCATCGGGGAGGAATCCCGTCTTCCTCTTCTCGAAACAAGTCCCATCATTCCCGTGGGTGCGCTTCGCGCCCTGCTTGAGGAGACCGCGCGCCTTCCGCTGCCGGCGCGCCAGCAGATACCCGGTCTGCCCGCATCCCGGGCGGATGTGTTTCCGACAGCGCTCGCGACCGTGCTGGCGGTGGCTGAAGCCGGAGGATTCAGCTCATTCCGCCATTCCTTCCATAACCTTCGCTACGGGCTCGCGGCCGAATTGCTGCAGAGCTGAGTCGAGGTCCCCTGCGCCATCAGGAGGCTGTCGAAACGCCCGTCCGGCTGCCTCCCCGGCGCAAGGCGGCGAGCACTCCCTGAAAATCCGCAGGCAGCGGGGCATGGAGATCGAGCGGCCGGGCGTCGATCGGATGAAGAAATGCGATCCGCTCCGCGTGAAGCATGACGCGCAGGCAGACCGGAAGGAGCGGGCTCTGCCGCCAGCCGTAGGTGCTGTCGCCGAGCAGCGGATGGCCGATCGACTTGAGATGCACCCGGATCTGGTGCGTGCGTCCGCTGTGGATGCGACAGCGCACGAGCGCCGCCTTGTCTCCGAAAACTTCGAGCACCTCCCAGTCGGTTCGCGCGGGACGGCCTCCCTCCCCAACGGTCATGCGTTCCCGATGCACTGGATGCCGGGCTATGGCGCGGTCGATCACTCCGCTCGCCAGCCGGGGAACGCCGGACACCAGGGCGAGATATTCCTTTCGCAGATGCCGCGCGGCGAATTGCTCCGAGAGCCCCCGGTGCGCCCGGTCGTTCTTCGCGACGAGCAACACGCCCGACGTCTCCTTGTCCAGGCGGTGGACAATGCCGGGCCGTTCCACGCCGCCCACCCCGCTCAACCCGCCGGCGCAATGCGCGAGCAGCGCATGCACGAGCGTGTCCTCGCCCGTGCCCGCTCCAGGATGCACGACCATTCCGGAGGCCTTGTTGACCGCGAGCAGATGCTCGTCCTCGTACAAAACGTCGAGGGGAATTGGAACCGCCCTCAGTTCGGCCGGCACGACCTCCGGCAGGGAGAATTCAATGGCGTCTCCCGGCTTCACTTCGTCGCTCTTCGCGATGGTGACGCCGTTGCGCCTCACAAGACCGGCCTCAAATGCGCGCTGCAACGCCGCCCGGCTGTGCGCGGGAAACGCCTGCGCAAGCACCTTGTCAGCGCGGGCGCCGCGAAACGGATCGGGCACAATGTAGGAAATCGCCTGCAAGCATGCATAGTTAGCCCGCAGCCCGCCCGGGCTGCAAGGGGTTTGGCGGCGCCGGTCAAGGAACCCGCCGGACTCTGCCGGCAGGCCCGCTGCAAATGACTCCGCCATTCCCGGCGCCCATCCCCGATTCTCGGTTCTTGCCTGTTGCCGGAGTCCGGCCAGACTGACGCCATGATCGCCGATCCCGTGTTGTACACGAAGCGCGGGTGCCCGACGTTTGTCCGCGGCGACTTCGTGGTTTCCGGCTTCGATGTCGACGAGTTGACCGACGAGCTGGCCGAGCGGCCCGACATCCGCCTGCGCCTGGGACTCGGCGATCATGACGACGAGCTCTGAGCGCCGTCCTCATGCCATGGGATGTTCAACAGCGGCGGGGATTGTGGCTGCCGCAGACCGGCTGGTGGCTCGACGCCCATGGCGCGACTGCACGCTCCTTCGTTTCGCACGCGCATTCCGACCACATTGCCGCGCATCGTGAGATCGTCTGCACCGCCGCGACAGCACGGTTTCTGCGCGCGCGCCTGTCCGGAAGCCGCGTTGAGCACATCCTGCCTTTCGGCCACACGGAGCAGCTCTGCACCGGCGCCTCAATCACGCTGCATCCGGCCGGGCACGTGCTCGGCTCGGCGCAATGTCTGATCGCCCACGAATGCCATGGGACGCTCCTCTACACCGGCGATTTCAGGCTGCGCCCGGGGGTTGGCGCCGAACCGTGCGCGACACCGCGGGCAGACGTCCTCGTCATGGAGACCACGTTCGGCCTTCCGCGATACGTGTTTCCGCCCGACGCCGAGGTGTTCGCAGCCGTCGAACGCTTCTGCCGCGAGGTTTTGGCCGACGGGGCCACTCCCGTCCTCGCCGCATACAGCCTCGGCAAGAGCCAGGAACTGCTCCTCGGGCTCGCCGCATCGGGATTGCCGGTCATGCTACACCCGGCGGCCTTCAAGCTCACCCGGATCTATGAGGAACTGGGCGTTGCGTTTCCACCCTACAGCCTCTTTGACGGCACCACGGCCGCAGGCCATGTCGTGATCTGTCCCCCATCGTCCAGCCACGCCGCATTTCTCGAGGCCCTGCCCAGGCGGAGGGTCGCCGCAATCACCGGCTGGGCGCTCGATCGCGGAGCCACCTATCGATACCAGTGCGAGGCCGCATTCCCACTGTCCGACCACGCCGGTTTTCCCGACCTCCTCGCCTTCGTCGACCGCGTGCAGCCCCGCCTCGTTTATACCGTGCACGGCTTCGCCCGGGAATTCGCCCGGACCCTGCGCGCGCGAGGCGTCGAGGCCTGGGCGCTGGGCGCCGACAACCAGCTCGATCTCGCGCTTGGCGACGAACAGCCGCGAAGTTCCTTGCCATAACCGCCGCCGAAAACACCTTTGATCGCCGTGCCTGCGGCGTCTTTTCGCCGTCGTCGTTGTCCCCTTCCATGCGTCTTGCGCCATCCGGCCTCCTTGGCTCCCTTGCATTTGTTTTGTTCGCCGTCCCGGTCCTGTCGGCCAATCCGGGACCCTTCACCGCATTCACCGACGGCGAGACATTCACTTACCGCGTGGCCTGGGGCCTTTTCTTCCATGCGGGGGAGATCGTGATCGCGGCGCACGAGGAGAAGGGCGCGGACGGCGCAAACGTCTTCCGGATCACGACCGACACGTCCACCCGCGGACTGGTCCGCAATTTCTACGCCTACAACAACCGCGCCGAAGGGATCATCGACCAGGCAAGCGGACGCCTGCTGTTCTGCCGGGAGAAAGGTTCCGACGGCTCGCACTTCACCGACAACGAGACGACCTTCGATTATGCGCAGAAGATCGCCGATTATGTGGACCGGGCGCATCCCGGCCGGACCGCCAGAATTCAAATCCCGGCCGGTGAACCGATCGACCTTATCAGCGCATTGGTGGATTCCCGAAACTGGAACCTGACCCCGGGCGAGAAGCGGAACGTGCTCGTCAACGTCGGCAACGAGTTCTTTCCGCTCACGCTTTACGCAGATGGCTACGACGAGGTCAGGACGCCGCTCGGCCGGTTCCAGACGATCGTGCTTATTCCGCGCATGGAGGACAACCCGAGGGGGTTTTTCAAGCGCGGCGGCGAAATCAAGGTCTGGATTTCGCAGGAAGGCCAGAAACTGCCCGTCAAGATGCAGCTCAAGCTGAAGTTTGGCTCCGCCATCCTGTATCTGACGGATTACCACAAGGGGGCGCCTGAAGGCCCGGCCAAGTGATCGCACGCATACTCGTGTTTCGCGGCGGGGCGCTGGGAGACTTCCTGGTCACACTGCCGGCGTTGCGCCTGCTGCGGACGAGATGGCCGGAGGCCAAGATCGAACTGGTCGGCAACGCCGGTGCGGCCGGGCTCGGCGTGCAGTGCGGCTGCCTTGACGCCGCACACTCCCAGCACGAGGCGCGATGGAGCGCCCTGTTCGCCCCTGCGCCCCTGCCGCCCGCCCTGACAGCCTGGCTTGGAGGCTTCGACCTCATCCTCAATTACTGGCCCGATCCGGACCGGATTCTGGCCGGCCGTTTTCCCGTGCGCAACGGACAGATCTATCTCGCCGGCTCCGCGGCGCCGATGATCGCGCCCGCAGCCCGCCATTTCTGCGAACCGCTTGGGGCGCTCGGACTGGTGACCGATGACTTTCGGAGCCGGCTGCCGTGTCCTTCGAAACTCAATGGTGCGGATCTGCGCGGCCCGGAATCTGAAACGGACGCTCCGGGAGCGGAGAATCCTGGGGCGCCGCCTTCGCATCCCGGTCCGCAGCAAGCCCCCATCGCGATCCATCCCGGAAGCGGATCCGCAGCCAAGAACTGGCCCGACGAGCGGTGGCGGGAACTCGTGGCCCGGCTCGACACGCCGGTGCTGCTGGTGCTCGGTGAAGCGGAGCTCGGGCGGTGGAATTCGCAGGCGCTCGCTGAATTGGCTGCGCTTTGTCGCCACGGGATGAAAGTCGCCGACTCTCTTCCCCTTCCTGCGCTCGCCGCAGCGCTCCGGCGCTGCCGGCTCTTCCTCGGTCATGACAGCGGAGTCAGCCACCTCGCGGCGGCCGTGGGCCGGCCGTGCGTGCTTCTTTTCGGGCCGACGGATCCGGCGATGTGGGCGCCGCCCGGCCCCCACGTGCGGGTGATCCGCCGCGGCGCGACGCTCGAATCCATCAGCGTTGAGGACGTTCTCAAAGCCTGCGCGGTTTCGATGTGAGCTCTGTTCGAGCCTGTCCCTTGTGCTCCTTCTCATCGGGAGGGAAGCCTCCGTTCCGCCCCAAATGGCGGGAGCCATTCGCAAGGAGCGGGCGGACAAACTCCGATACGCTCCTACGTCATGAGCTGGATGATGCGGATGATCGGAAGGAACAACGCGATCACGATGGTCCCGACGATCGCCGCCATGAGGACAATCATCGCCGGCTCGAGCAGGCTCGTCAGGCTTGCCACCGCGTGATCGACCTCCTCGTCGTACATGTCCGCAACGTGTCCCAGCATCGCCGGCAACGAACCCGTCTCCTCGCCCACCTCGACCATTCCGGCCACCACGACAGGGAAGACGCCGCCGGCCGCCAGCGGCTGCGCCACACTCTCGCCCTCCCTCACACGCCGGCGGACCTCGTCGACGGTTTCCGACAACACCCGGTTCCCGCATGCGTCCCGCGCGAGATGGAGGGCTTGAAGCATGGGGACTCCGCTCGTCAGCATGGTGCTTAACGTGCGGCTGAAACGCGCGACCGCGGTCTTCAGGACGAGATCGCCGGCCACCGGCAGCCGCAGCACAATGCGGTCGATCGCCCGCCCGCCGGCGTCGCTCTTCCCCACCCGCCGCGCGCCCGCCCAGACCACCACGGCCGCCCCCAGGATCACCAGCCAGTGATTCTGCACGAAACGGCTCGCGCCGAGCACGCCGCTTGTGAGCGCAGGCAGCGGGGCTCCCTTGAGGACGCTCAGGAAGATCTTCTCAAACCGCGGCACCACAAAGGTCATCAGCGCCGCCACGATCGCGACCGCCACCGCCATGATCACGAGGGGATAGGTCATGGCCTCCCGCACGCGCGCCTCGATTCGCCCGCTCTTCTCGAGATGGCGCGCAAGCCGCTCCAGCACGATGTCGATCCTCCCTCCGGATTCCCCTGCTGTGACCATGCCCACGTAGAGCCGGTCGAAAACCCCGGGGTGGCGCATCATCCCCTGGCCAAGCGTGCCGCCCGAACGGATCCCGTCGGCAAGACTCGCAATGATTCCGCGCCACGCGGGATTCTGTTCCTGGCGGGCGAGCAGATCGAGTGCGCGCACCAGCGGCATTCCGGCGCCTGTCAAGGCCGCAAGCTGCCGCGTGAAGATCATCCTCTCCTTCTTTCCGACCGATCTTCCGCGTCGCCGGCTCCACCCGCCGGTCGAGGCGGGGCCGGCCTTCGCAGGCGGCGCCGCGGCCGCCGCCACTCCCGATGATTCGGCGGACACCACTCCGGTCGGGCACAAACCGCGGGACCTGAGCTCGGCAACGGCGCTCTCCTCGCCCGGACTCTCCAACTTCCCGGCAGTCTCGCGGCCGGTGGCCGCATCAATCGCTGTGTAGGCAAATGTGGTCATGGAAGGATGGAAAGGACCTTCGTTCTCTTTCTTCTGTTCGTTTTCGTTCCTTTTCCGGGCCAAAGCGAAGCGCCGGTATCTGCAGCGTTCCTTTTTTATGGAACATCTTTGGATTGCGAGAACGAGATTTCCACCCGCGGCATCGCGCCGGAGAAACGGCCCATCTCCCAGGCTCCTCTCAGAACAGCCGCATGACCTCCTCGGCCGTTGTGAGTCCGTCGGCGATCGCGCGAAGTCCCGAGTCGCGCAGCGTTTCCATGCCTTGCTCCGTCGCTGTCCGTTGAATGAGGGCGGCCGGCGCACGCTCCATGATCAGCTCGCGGACCGCCTCGGTCATCCGGAGCCATTCGAAGATGCCCACACGACCCTTGTACCCTGTGCCCATGCAGGCTGGGCAGCCGCGTCCGCGATAGGCCATCCGGCCGGCTGCCGCCGCAAATCCGGGCGCCGCACCGGCAGGAAAATCCCCAGGTAGCTCGACGCTCTCGCGGCAGGCCGGACAGATGCGGCGGACGAGGCGCTGCGCAAGCACCGCCTCCAGGGTTGCGCTGAGCAGGAACGGCTCTACGCCCATGTCGACAAGCCGCGTGACCGCGCCGGCCGCGTCGTTCGTGTGCAACGTGCTCATGACGAGATGCCCGGTCAGCGCCGCCTGGATTGCAACGCCGGCGGTATCCAGATCCCGGATCTCGCCCACGAGGAGCACATCGGGATCCTGTCTGAGAAAGGAACGGAGGGCGGACGCGAACGAAAGGCCGATGGACGGATTCACCGCCAGCTGCGTGATCCCTTCGACCTCGTACTCCACCGGATCCTCGGCAGTCAGGATCTTCAGCCCGGGCGAGTTGACGATCCGCAGACATCCATAGAGCGTGGTCGTCTTTCCCGAGCCGGTGGGTCCGGTCACCAGAAAGAGCCCGTTGGGTCGCTGAATCACCTCTCGAACGCCCTTCTCAACGCCGGCCGGCAGGCCCAGTCCCTCCAGCGTCACCGGCGCAGAGGTCTGATCGAGCACACGCAAAACCACGCTCTCGCCCGCCTGGGTGGGGAGCGTCGACACCCGCAGATCCACCGGGCGGTCGTCAACGGAGAAACGGATGCGTCCGTCCTGCGGCACGCGGCGCTCGGCGATGTTGAGCCCCGCCATCACCTTCAGCCGGGACACAACCGCCAGCGCCCGGGACGGCGGAGGCGCGGCCACCTCGCGCATCGAGCCGTCGACCCGGCAACGGACCCTGAATTCGCCCTCAAAAGGCTCGAAATGAACATCGCTGGCATGATCGCGGACCGCCTGGCGGAGCACCGAATTCACAAAGCGCACGACCGGCGCCTCGGCCGTCCGGCGTTCGACGCGCGCCGCGGCCGCCTGAACCCCGGCCCGTCCGCGTACATCCCCGCCGTGGCGCCAGGCCGACTCCCCTTCCTCGGCCACCGCGCTCCCGCCGTAATGGACGCCAATCAACTCCGCGATCCGCGCGGGATCGGCGACCACGATCTGCACCTCGCAACCGAGCGCGAACGACAGGTCCCCGGCCAGTCCTGGCGCGAACGGATCGACCGCGGCCAACTCAAGAACCGCCGGTCCCTTCCGCCACGGAAGCACCCTGAAACGCCGCGCCAGATCGCCCGGCACCGCTTCCAAGGCCTCGGATGAAATCGCGTCCGGGAGTTTGTCGACGCAAGGCGTGCCAAGGTGGGACGCGACGGCGCGGAACAGGTCGGCCCGCTGAACGTGTGCGCAACCGACAACGGCGTCCGCCAGCGACTCGTGATTCGCACCGCACGCTTCGCGCAGCCGGGCGAGGGTCTCCGCTGACACGCGGCCGGATTCGCGCAAAAGCACGGCGACGGCCTGATCGTGGCCTTCGTACATAGGGGATGTGACTGTGAAAAGTCGCGTCGCGACCCGGCAGCCCATCCCTGCGCAGCCGTCCGCCTCTCGTCTACAGTTCCCGCAGCTTGTAACCCATCTGGAGCAGCTTCTCGCGCATGACCACCGAGTCCTGCGCCTTGTCCAGGGCTTCATCCGCCGAGACAAGCTCGCGGTTGACGAGGCTCATGAGGTGCGTGTCGAGCGTGATCATGCCAAGGGCGGCTCCGGTCTGGATGTCCGAGTTGATGCGGAAGGTCTTGTTCTCGCGGATCA
>PMKA01000277.1 GCA_003157575.1 Opitutia bacterium | reverse complement strand
CCGGGTTCATCCGCAACCCGGACGCGCTATCGCTTCTCGATCAGGACCGACCAGTGAATGCCTTCGCGGGTTTGCTCGACGATCTTGTGACCTTCGCCGGCGACCGAGCGGGGCACGTTTTGGATGGGCGCTCCGTCATCCAGAAGGACCTTGAGTCGCTCGCCCGGAGCGAGCGGCTCCAGAGCCAGCTTGGTTTTGACAAAATTCATCGGGCAGGCCACGCCGCGAAGATCTTTCACCACGGAAGCCTTGGCTTCAGTTTTTTCAACCGCCGGAGCCGGGGCGGGCGGTTTGGCGCTCTCGCCGGGAAACCGCAGGGAGTTGTCCATCGTGCCGTAGAGTTGCTCGATGGTTTTGGCCAGGGCCAAAACCTCGGACTCCCGGTCCTTGATTTGCGCCAGATCCCGCTTCCCGGCGGCTTCCACCAAAGCGAGGTATTTGGAATCGACCAGGCCCGAGCCGATGAAATGGCGGCCGAACTGGCTGAAGACGTCCGCATCGGAACGCGGCTCGACGGCCCGGGTGATGAGCAGCATCCGGGCGGAGGAAAGCGCCATCTGGTAGAGCAGCTCCGGCCGCCGGGCCGGGTCGAGGGCCGGCAATTCCGCGCTCAACTCCTTGAGCCGCTTCAGGTCAAACTCGATAAGGTCAAACAAACCGGCCGAGCATTCCCCGACGCCGCGGCCGGCCAGGGAGAAGACCTCGGGCGCCGTCCAATCGTAGTAGTAGTTTTTGTCCTCGTCGAAATCCGGAATCTCGCGGTGCCGGGCGCACCAGTCGGAGATAAAGCGTTTGCCCTCCTGCTCCAGGTAGTCGGTAAAGGAAGCGACGCGGGGCTGCGCGTCGAGGTAGTGGCCGAGGAAATCGGTCACAAACGCCGGCAGGTCGCGGGCGCTGACGTCGCCGGCCGGCTCCGCCAACCGGGCGCGGCCATGGCCCAGCGTGCCGCCCACGACAATGCCGTAAGCCGGATAGGGAGTCTGGCCTTTGCGCGCCACTTTGCCGTAGAACCCCAAATCGGCCGCCATGTGGCCGCCGCAGGTGTTCGGACAGCCGGAGAGGTTCATGCGCAGATCGGCCACCCGATCCAGATCGAGCTTCGAAGCCTTGATCCGTTTCACCACGGCCGCCAGGGCGCCCCGGGGCAGGCAGATGCCCAGCTTGCAGGTCGAGGCCCCGGTGCAGGCTACCGAGGAGCCTAGAAAACGCGGCTCGGCCGCCAGCGGAGCGAAGGTCGTGAGCAACGCGTACACGTTGCCCAGAAACGCCTCCGGAATGTTGCGGAGTCGCAGGTTCTGGTCAATGGTGGCCCGCAGGACATCGTTGCCGAAGGGTATTAGAAAGTCGGCCAATTCAATGGCGCTTCCAGCGGCCAGGTTGCCGAGGAAAATGGGTATCAAAACCGAATACAGGCCGGGCTGTTTCTGGCGGGCCACGTAGCGCCCGCGCCAGGTTTGAAACTCCGGCGAGGATTCCGGACGCGGCGCGATTTCCAGTCTGGGACTCAGCGTAGGAACAGGCTCCAGGCTCAGCGCCGACGCGTTTTGCAGGCGCAGCGTCTCCACCTCGCGCTGATAAAGTTCCCGGAACCCGGCTTCGCCCAGGGTGTTCCACAAGAACCGGAGCCGGGCGGCATGGCGGTTCTTCCGGTTGCCGTGCTGATTGAAGATCCGCTTGATGGACTCCGCAATCGCATACACTTCCGAATCGGGGACAAATTCATGCAGCCGGTGGCCGGCTTGAGGTTTGGTTCCCATGCCGCCGGCGACATAGACCTCGAACCCCCTCTGGCCGTTCTGGATTTTGGCGATGAAGCCGAGGTCGTTGAAGGCCGCCCGGTTCGAGTCCGCCGGGGAATTCGAAAACGCGATCTTGTATTTGCGCGGCAGGAGCCAGGAATCCGGCTCCGCGATGAGCCGGCTCGTGAGGGCAAAGGCGTAGGGGGAAACATCAAAGACCTCGTCGGGAGCGACACCGGAGTCCGCCGAGGCGGTGATGTTGCGCACGGTGTTGCCGCCGCCGCCGCGCGTCGACAATCCGACGGAAAGCAACTCTCGCATAATCGGGATTACATGTTCGAGAGCTACCTCGTGGATCTGGAACTCCTGGCGCGTGGTGATATGCACAAATGCCGCGCCAAACCGCGAAGAAAGCGAGGCAATCTTGCTCAACTGCAAGGGCGTAATCGCTCCCCCCGTTGCGCGAATGCGCACCATGAAAGAACCATCGCGGCGCTGTTCATAGCAGCCAAACGGCACACGCCGAGGCTTGAGAGAAGCGGCATCCAACTCGCCCCGGCGATGCTTCTCGATCAAGGATTCCAGTTCGTCAATCTCTGCCGGCAGTGTTGCGGGTAGCTCATAGAACATGGGAATTCTCCTCCGCGTTTTCGATAATCTCGATGGATCGAGCCTTCTATCTGCTTTGCTAGTACAGGTGGATTCGAGTGCCTTGAAAACTCGATGTGAATTGCAAACGACTTCCGCCGTTTTCCGCGTTCACTGTTCTATAGATGCAGATACAGGTCCGCGCCGTAGACCAGGCCGAGCGTAAGCAGAGCGATGAAGACCTCTCCGATGGCACCGACTGCAAGGGGACGCCAGCCCTGCTTGCCGAGTTCGCGGAAGCTGGTGCGAAGGCCCACCCCGGCGAAGGTCAGCAGAAAGGCCCAGCGGGAGAGATTTGCCAGGCTTGTCAGTTGCGGCTTGGCGAAGATGCCGAGCGTTGCCAGCAGCGAGATGAGCAAGAATCCCAGAACGAACTTGGGAAATTTTTGCCAGAGGAATACGGCCTTGTTGCCGACCACCTGGGCCTGGCCGCGCGACGCCCAGTAGATGGCGTAGGCCAGCACAACAAAGCCGATGAGGGCGTTGCGCGAAGTCTTGGCGAGGACTGCGACCTTGCCGGCGGCGTCGGAGTAGAGCGCACCGGCGGCAGTGGCTTCGGCCGTGTTGTCCACGGCAAGACCGGCCCAGAGACCGTAAGCTTTATCACTCAAGTGGAGCAAGTGGCCGATGAGCGGGAAGGTGAACAGCGAGAGGGCGCCGAGGGCAAGAATGGCAGCGATGGCGTAGGAGGCGTCCTCATCGTCTGCGTCAATGGACGGCTTGGCGGCGATGATGGCCGAGACGCCGCAGATGGCCGAGCCGATGGCCAACAGCGAAGTGAGCTTGGGCTTGAGCTTGAACGCGTGGCCGATAAGGTGCATGAAGGTGAGCGAGAGAGTGAGTGTAACGGCGATCAGCAACAGCGAGATGCCGCCGAGATGGAGGATGTCTCCGAGCAGGAAACGTACGCCGAGCAAGACGATTCCGGCCTTGAGCCAGAACTCGTAGGTAGCGACGCCAGCCTGAAAGATGCGCGGAATGCCGACGGTATTTGCGATCAGCAGGCCGATGACGATGGCCCAAAGGACGTATTCAATGTTAGGAAAGGTGATGTGATGAGCCTTGGTGTAGGCGGCAGTGGATTGCTCGATAATTTTACCGGTGTATCCCACGGCGGCCAGCAGCAGCAGGCCGGGGATAAGAGCCAGGATGCGTCGGCCAAGGCCGAGTGGACCGGTGGCGCCGGCCTGATGGGTCGATGGAACTGTAGTAGCCATTTCAATCTCCTTGTTGGGTGCTACGAAGCGCTGAATTAGAGAGCTAGCTGAGTTATTAGCTTCCCACCTATTCGCCAAAGCGGAGATAAAAGGCGAAAAGATGGAGCATGGGACTTTTGTGAACGAGCAGTCAAGAGGCTCATGAATGACTTAGTGGACAATGTTCACCACTTGATGGGAGGAATCAGGTTGAAGCGCACGAGCAGTGCGAGAACGAGCGCGAGGGCGACGGCATAAACGTCGAGCGAGATGCCGCGCCGGGGCGCGGCGGAAGTGGGTTCTGGCATTTTTGTTCTCCTAAAGATAAGTTTGAAGTTCAGACTGTGACGAAACGCCGTCTTCGGACAGATAAGTTCTGGCACTCATCTATCGAATGGCCTAGCCAACGATAAGCAGGCTGGGAGCGAGTACAGCTTCGGCGTCGCCGTGGGTGGCGAGCATGGTACATCGAAGCTGTTGGCCGGGTTGCGCGGCACGGGAGACGAGGGCGCAAAGATGCTCTTGCTGATGGCTCCGGTCGAGCCATTCCTGCGCAAGCAGAGTGAGGTCACGCTCGGTGGGCAAGCAGCAGATGACCGCCGCCAGCACATGGCCGGCAGGCGTGCCGCGCTCGGCTCGTTGAGCTTGAATCTCGTGGATGGGATTAGTTTGAGTCATTCTACTTCTTCACTGGATATAAGAAGCCCGCGGCAGCTGGTGCTGTTTCGCGGGCTTGAGGAAACCTTGGACTTCGTTCGGGCCTTCGGACCCAAGTCACCCGTGCGCGCGTAATGGAGAACACCAGCGACAACAGGATAGACTCTGCATAAAAAAATCATAGCAGCAAGGTGGGCGGAAAGCAATTTTATCTTTTCCATTACAAGATGAATCGCTCATAACGGAAATAGGTTCCCATGAAATTCGCTAGCCATTCTGTCAGCAACAGGGAATTGCTATTTCCCCACAACTTTGCATATGATTACTTTATGCAAGGTTGTCCCTGTTGCCGCTGCTGTACGCTGCTTCGCGCGCGCAGGTGATGTGGGTCTGAAAGTCCAATAGAACCCCAAGGATTTCCTGAAGCTCGCGATACAGCGATAGCTGCCGCGGGCTTTCTAGTTTTGCGAAAAGGGGAAAATGGCTCATCCTATTTCAGAAAAAGAAACCAAGGCTCAACGCGCGGAGCGTCTGAAGCGCGAAAAGAACCCATGGGAGGCGTTCGACGAGGTGCGTGCCTTTGCTCGCCAGGGGCGCGCGAGCGTCGTCCCGGAGTGGGCCTCCACCTACTTCAAATGGTGGGGCATCTACACCCAAGGCGATGGCGTGGGCGCCATCGGCGGCAAGAGCGGCGAGGGCCTAGCCTCCGACTTTTTCATGATGCGCATCGGTATTCCCAACGGCATCGTCTCCGCCAGCCAGCTTCGTGGCCTTGGCGGATTGGCGCGAAAGTACGCACGCAACCTCGCCGACATCACCGTCCGCCAGAATATCCAACTCCACTGGCTCACCATCGAATCGCTCCCTGAAATCGTAGATGCGCTCGCCGCAATTGGGCTCTCGCCCAAGGGGGCCTGCGGCGATGTGGTGCGCAACGTGACGGGTTGCCCGTTGGCTGGCGTGGCTGCCGATGAGTTGATCGATGCTTCGCCGCTCGCTGCCGAGATTTCGCAACTGCTCAAGGCAAACCCGAAGTTTTACAACTTGCCGCGCAAATTCAAAATATCCGTCACCGGCTGCCCTTCCTGGTGCACTTATCCGGAGATCAACGATATCGGCCTGACGGCGGTGAAGCATAACGGGAAAGTAGGCTACTCGCTGCGCGTGGGCGGAGGCCTCTCTGCCGATCCACACCTCGCCGTGCGCCTTGATGCCTTCCTCCTCCCCGAGCAGGCCGTACACACAGTGCGCACCATTGCGGAAATCTTCCGCGACCAGCAGGGCCTGCGCGAAAGCCGCGACCGCGCGCGCCTCAAGCACCTCTTTCTCAAAGAAGGCTGGACCTCCGAGAGCTTTCTCGCCGAGCTTCAGTCGCGCCTCGACTTCAAACTGCTGCCCGCCGCGCCGGAGTTGATCCCCAGCGACATTCTCCGCGACCATGTGGGAATTCATCCGCAGCGCCGCCCCGGCTTGAGTTATGTTGGAGCTTCGATATTGCGCGGCCGCCTGACCGGCGAACAGTTGGAGGCCGCCGCTGCACTCGCCGAGCACTACGGCAGTGGAGCGCTACGCACAACTGTTTCGCAGAACCTGCTGTTCATCGATATACCCAACAGCAAGACAGCGGAACTAGCCCACGAACTGGAACAGATAGGCTTCCACATAGACGGCTCGCCGTTTTGGCGCGGTGCAGTCGCCTGCACCGGCACAGAGTTCTGCAAGCTGGCCATCACCGAGACCAAGGGTTTTACCCGTTGGCTGGTAGACGAACTCGAAGAGCGGCTGCCCGAGTTTGATCAGCAGCTCAAGCTCCACGTGACAGGCTGCCCTAATAGTTGCGGCCAGCACTGGATCGCTGACATCGGCATCGAGGGCAAGAAGATCAAGCTCGAAGGTAAGTTTGTTGACGCGTATTACTTCTGCCTCGGTGGAGCGGTGGGCCAGCATGCTGCAATCGCGCGGCCCGTCGGCTATCGATGTCCCGCATCGCTGGTTCCCGAAGCCATCACGCGCCTGTTGCGCCAATACCTTGCCAGTCGCCAGTCCCTCGATGACGAGTCCAAGGAGAACCTGCGCGCTTGGTTCAGCCGCCACTCGAACGACGAACTCCGCGCCTATCTGGCGGGCGAGGCGTTGGCGGCCGTTGAGCGCGATACACCCACAGGACGTGTGCCCACGGAGTAGCCGATTGAGGAGGAAGTTATGTCCCTTCTGCCGATCTTTCTCAAACTCGACGGTCGCCGCTGCCTCCTTGTCGGCGCGGGTAAAGTCGCGCTTGATAAGGTTCGCAGCCTGCTCGAGGCGGGATCTTCGCTCCGCGTCGTCGCGCCCCAAGCGCGCCCTGAACTGCGGCAGTTGGCGCAGGACGGCAAGCTCGAATGGCTTCAGCGCGAGTTTCAACCCTCCGACATCAACGACAGCTTTCTGGTTATCGCTGCCACGAATTCTCCCGAGGTAAACGCAGCCGTCTATCACCGGGCGACCGAGCTGGGCATACTTTGCAACAGCGTGGATGACATTCCAAACTGCGACTTCTTTTTCGGTTCAGTGGTCAGCCGCGGCAGCCTGCAAGTCGTCATCTCCACCGCCGGAGAAAGCCCTGCCTTTGCGCAGCGTCTGCGCCGCGAGATCGATGAGCAATTGCCTGACGACCTCGGTCCGTGGCTTGAAAACCTGGGCCGGCTTCGCCGCGAGATTCTCACAACCCATTCCCCTGGCGAACCGCGCCGGCTTCTGCTCCATCAACTGGCGCAGCGCGAACTCTGCGCATCCGAATCCTGCCCCTCGCGCCAGATGGCTCGCGCACCGCTGTTGCGCGCAAATAAGGAAGACTCCCGCGCTTCCACGGGAAAAGTTTCTCTGGTTGGCGCAGGACCCGGTGACCCCGAACTGCTCACTGTCAAGGCGTTGCGCCTAATCCAAGCCGCCGATGTCATCTTGCATGACGATCTGGTTCCGCCGGCGATTCTTGAACTGGCCTCACCCTCTGCCGAAATCGTCAACGTGGGAAAACGATGCGGCACCAAGAACATCACACAAGAAGAAATCAATGCGCTGATGATCGACCACGCCCGCGCGCATCAGAGCATAGTCCGCCTCAAGGGCGGCGACCCACTTCTTTTTGGCCGCGCCGCTGAGGAGATCGTCGCGCTCGCCAATGCCGGCGTGCCCTTCGAGATCATCCCCGGAATTACCGCGGCCTTTGCCGCAGCCGCTGCGGTTGGCTGCTCCCTCACTGATCGCGACTGCGCCTCAAGCGTGGTCTTCTCCACCGGCCATCATGCGCAGTCGCAACCGGTCAGCCAATCTTCGCAGCCTCGGATTGAGGACGCAACCCGCATTGTTTACATGCCTGGCCGCGATCTGCGCCTGCTTGCGCAACAGTGGCTTCAGGAAGGTCTTTCGCCGGAGCTTCCCTGCGCACTCGTCTCCCGTGCCTCACTGCCCGATCAACGGATCAGATGTACCACTCTCGCCGCCCTCGNNCGCCGACGGTGAGAAAATCGTGCATCGTGCGGATCGCTGAAGTCAATCTCGCTGGAGCGATGAATCAGCAAAGTGCGCGGAACTTGGGCTTTCTGAGGATGAAGTTGCGTTCTACGATGCTCTGGAAGTGAACGACAGTGCCGTCAAGGCGCCAGGCGACGCCATCCTGAAAACGATCGCTCGTGAACTTGTGGATACCGTGCGCCGGAATATGACAATCGACTGGACCGCTCGGGAGAATGATCGCGCCAACCTTAGGGTTCTTGTGAAGCGAATTCTCAGGAAGTACGGACACCCGCCCGCATTGGCGCTGGGCATGGTTGACCTGGCGACGTATTATCAGGGGTTATACGCTAGATGTGAAAGTCACT
>PMKA01000182.1 GCA_003157575.1 Opitutia bacterium | reverse complement strand
AACGAGTCGGTGACGGCTTCGCCGGTAACCGACGAGTACAGCGGAATCGTTGGCTGTTGCGGTACGAGATCGGCTAGCGCAGTGCGCAGTTCGCTGAGGATGGAGTCCATGCGGCGACTGTGATACGGCACTTCCACGCGCAGGATGCGGTTGAATACGCCCTTCTCGGTGAGAGCTCCGGCGAAGGCTTCCAGTTCACCTAGATCGCCGGCCACCGTCACCGACGACGGGCTGTTCATCGCCGCAACGTCGATTTGGCCGCCGTCATGAATGAGCGGTCGGACCTCATCGACAGGCAACCCTATTGCGAGCATGCCTCCGGTGCCGGCAGTGCCAGCCTGCAGCCGGGAACGGTGATAAGCCACGAGCAGAGCGTCGGAAAGCGACAGCATGCCCGCCACGTAGGCTGCCGACACCTCGCCAACGCTGTGCCCGATGACAGCGCTGGGATTGATTCCGAACTCGGCAAGTTCGCGCGTCAACGCCACCTGGATGAGGAAGTTCGCCGGCTGGGCGATCGCCGTCGAGGTTATCTGCGAGTCCTCTTCGGAGCGCAACAGTTCTTCGAGGACAGACCAGCCCGCGATGCTTTGGAATGCCGCGTCGATGCGGGCGGCCTCAGCGGCGAACACGCCACCGGCGGTCAGTAGGTCGCGACCCATCGCCCACCACTGCGGCCCCATCCCGGTGAACACGAACACCGGGCCGGCGGAACGGGCCACCACCGACCCGACTTGGGAGTCACCAGACGAGATCTGCCGGAGCCGCTCGGCGAGGCCGGTGGGATCAGAGAACGCCACTCCCGCCCGATGGCGGTGGTGTGCCCGACGTGTCCACGTGGCCTCCACCAGACGGTCCGGATCTATGCCTCTTGCAAGAAGATCAACGTACGTGCCGGCCAGTTCACGTGCTGCAGCCTCGCTGCGCGCCGAGAGCGGAAACACCTGAATATTCCGCCGTCCCGCCGGGCCGGCAGACGTCGGCGTGCCCTGGGCCTCAGCGATGATTGCATGCGCGTTGGTCCCGCCATATCCGAATCCGTTGACGGCGGCGGCCATCCGATCCACGTCGGCACCAACTACCTGAGCCTCGGTCTGGATGGTCACCCGCAGTTCGTCGAACGGAATATCGGGATTGGGATCGTCAAACCAGCCTTGCGGCGGCACTGTCCGGTGGTGGACCGCAAGAGCGGCCTTGATGACGCCCGCGATCCCTGAGGCCGCTTCGGTGTGCCCGAGGGTTGCTATCAGGGACCCGACGGGAAGCGGTCTGTCGCGGCCGTCCACAGCGCCATACACACGTCCGAGCGCGCCCAGCTCCACCGGATCACCAACCGGCGTCCCGGTGCCGTGCGCCTCAACATACGTCACCTGATGCGGCGCCAAGCCAGATCGCGCACACACCGAACGCGCAAGTGCTTCTTGGGAATCGCCACTGGGAACAGTAATCGCCGGCGTACGGCCGTCCTGATTNNGCGGATCACGGCGTAGATGCGGTCCCCGTCCCGCACGGCGTCGTCTAGCTTGCGCAGCATGACCATCCCGGCTCCTTCGCCGCGGCCATAGCCGTCGGCCGCGGCTGAGAACGATTTGCAACGCCCGTCTTCGGCCAGGAAGCCGCCCTTGCACATCATGACGAATGTTTCCGGCCGCAGGAGCGCGCTGACTCCGCCGACAAGAGCCATGTCACAGTCGCCACCGGAAATCCCCTGGCAGGCAAGATGGAACGCGACCAGCGATGACGAACAAGCAGTGTCGACCGTCAACGCAGGGCCGGTCAGGTTGAGCACATACGCCAACCGGTTGGACAGCATCGTAAAGGAGGCGCTGGTCGCCGTGTGCATGTCGGCGTGAGCCAGCGCTGTAGCGGTAACCGCGTTGAGTGAGTGATCGGACGTGAATGCGCCGACGTATACGCCCACCGCCTCGCCGGACACTCGACCCGCGAGGCCGGCATCGTCGAGCGCCTCCCAGGAGACCTCCATGAGCAGTCGCTGCTGCGGATCCAGGCCCATGCCCTCGCGCGCTGACATACCAAAGAATTCCGAATCGAACTGCCAGGGATCCCACTCCGCAAAAGCAGCGCGCTTCGTGTACATCCGCCCGACGGCGCGCTTATCCGGATCGTAGAAGCGCCGATGGTCCCAGCGTTCGGGGGGTATGTCCACCACACCGTCACCCTTGCTCAGCACAAAATCCCAGAAAGACTGGGCAGAGTCAATTCCTCCGGCGTACCGACATCCGATCCCAACAATTGCAATTCGGCTCACTGTCAAAACTCCCGATAAGCTTATCCGCTGTCATCGACCAAGACTTGAGATTTGCGCTCAGCAGTGCAGCGTGCGTTGACGGAGATACAACAGACAAGGAACACCGCCGCCTCCGTCAGGCCGCTGCGGGCGTCGACCGAGGCAGCCACGAACTCGCGCTTACCCCGTTTGCTGTTCATCGGCACAGCGTAGCCGCGAGCGGCGAGCCGGGGTTAGTTTTCGCATACCTCGTACAAACCGTTCACCTTCGAAGTTCCGGCGAGGATCACAACCGGCCGACGCGGTTTTCCGGGGCGATGACCCGTCGCTCGGCAACCAGGTCTGACAGGGCACAAAGGCAGCCAACTCACAACATCCGGAGGGCCCTTCGCGTGCGTTGGGCAAGATCGTTGCGTGTCGGCCCAGATGACGTTTCGGGGTGTTCGGCGCCACGGTATCGTCGACCGCCCGCAGCCTGTCAGCGCTTAGGACGGCGATTACGGTAGGCCGTCACGTCGCGACGATTGTTAGCTTGACTAAAGCACGTGCGGCTCGTGTCGACTCTTTTGAGTGGTACCGGTGACTTGAATATGCGCACGGAATGTCTGTACGGAAACCGCTTTCGGATCGAAACTCTCTTTTAGAAACCCAATACAGCTTCCACCTGTATCGGTTGCGCGCGGAGATGACGATGTCGAATTCACGGGAACACTATGTCCGAAGCGAATGATGCGTATGATCCGCTCCATGGAACTCCGAGGAAAGCGAGTGCTTATCACTGGCGGCTCACGCGGTATCGGTGAAGCCCTCGCGCACGCCTTCGCGGGAGCTGGGGCTGCCGTGGCGCTCGTTGCCCGGAGCGCGGCCGCTCTCGAATCGCTGGCGACCCAGCTCGGAGGCACTGCGCACGCCGCCGATTTATCGGACCCGGCGCAGGTCTCCACCCTCATTCCGCGGGTTGAGGACCAAGTCGGTCCCATCGACGTCCTGGTCAACAACGCCGGAATCGACAGCACCGTCGACTTCACCGACGTATCCGACGAGCACCTGCGCACGGTGACAGAGGTGAACTACCTCGCCCCGGCCGAATTGTGCAGACAGGCCGTCCCCCGAATGCTTCTGCGTGGCGGCGGCCACATTGTCAATGTTTCCTCGATGGGCGCCTACATGGCATTTCCGGGGTGTGTGGCCTATGCGGCTTCGAAAGCCGCTCTTTCGCAGTTCACTGCGGGTCTGCGGGCCGATTTTCGCGGACTGCCGATCGGCACTACCCTAGTCGAGCTCGGGCCGGTCCCAACCGACATGCTCGCCGCTGTTGAGGAATACCCGCCGATGGCCATGGCCTTCCGGCGGTTTTATCGGATGGGGCTCATGGTCGATGTTCCCCGCGAGAAGGTTGCCCGAGAAGTGGTCCGGGCCGTGACGCGAGGCCAGCGGCACGTCAGGCTTCCCAGACGAAGCGCGAGCTTCCCCATACTAGTCGCAATCCCAAGGCGTGCAACCGAATTAGCTCTGACGGGGATTCCGCACCAATCCGCAGACTGAGCCTCTCGCCGGCA
>PMKA01000399.1 GCA_003157575.1 Opitutia bacterium | reverse complement strand
GCCGAGGGCGGTGCCTTCGAGCCCGTCGTCGAGCATCGCCTCGAGGCGCCACATCATCAGCAGCGAGACGGCGAGGAAGATTCCCACATAGGTCCACACGCTGGTCAGTCCGAGCGAAGCGATGAGGTCGGGGAGGGTGCTCATGTTCAGAACGCGGCGATGCTGACGGGAACGACGGCCGGCAGTCAATGACCGCAGATTGGGCCACTGGCGGAATCTGGCACCGTGACTTTCAGCCTATTCCCTTTTGCCGCGCAGTCTGCTAGGTTCGCGCAATGGAACCGAAGAACGAACGCAATTACCGGCGCGGAGGNNTTATGCACAGGAATTCTTCTATTTTCGCGGCCACTGGCTGACGTGGAACAACGCATTCTTTTTCCTGCTGGGAGGATTGTACCTTTGGGCGGGCACCGCGTGGCCGTTTTGGAACAGCCAGCGGGAAGCCAGCCTGGCGCGCAAGCTATGCTATCTGGCCCTGCAGGTGCCGCTGGTTTCATTGATCCTTTTTCTCAGCCCGGTGCCGGGATTCATGGGGCTTCTCTCGCTCCCACTGGTCAGCCAGATCGTTTTCTTGATGCCGGGGGTGCTGGCGGCGTTGTTCTCGACCTTGCTGTACGTCGTCACGCTGGCGCACATCGCCGCGCCTTACGGCTGGCGGGCGGCCTTCGAGAGCAGTTTCAGCTTCCTTGCTGCATTTGTGTTTGTGATCGCGTTCAGCGTCATCGGCCAGCGCGAGGCCCGCGCCCGCGAGGAGGCCGAGGCGCTGACGGCGCAGCTGGAGGAGGCCAACAAGAAGCTTCGCGACGCCGCTGTGCAGGCCGGGGAGCTCGCGGTGGCGCGCGAACGCAACCGCCTCGCACGCGAGATTCATGACGGCCTTGGCCATTACCTCACGACCATCGCCGTGCAGCTCGAGGCCGCGCAGGCGTTGCTGGGCGGCGCGCCCTCTCCGGCCGCGGATGCGGTCGGGAAGGCCGCGAGGCTGAGCCAGGAGGCGCTGGCAGACGTGCGTCGCTCGGTCGGCGCGCTCCGCGTCGATTCGACGCTTCCGCCGCTGCTGCCCCAGCTCGAGCAGCTCGCGCTGGCGGACCCTCAGCTGATCGTGGCGGTTGCCGTGCGGGGAGGAGTCCGCGAATTGTCCCCGGCCGTCGAGCACGCATTCTACCGCGTGGCCCAGGAGGGGCTGACCAACGTGCGCAAACACGCAGGGTCCCGCGAGGCGCAGGTCATCCTCGATTTTCTGGAGCCGTCAAGGGTGCGGCTCGATGTCATCGACAAGGGCGGCGGGCCGGCGGGCGGCGGACGATGCGCCGGTTTCGGCCTCAACGGCGTGCGGGAACGCATCGAGCTGCTTGGCGGCCGCATGGAGGCCGCCGCGGGACGGGACGGCGGATTCATCCTGCATGTGGAGGTCCCCGGATGAAGAAACTTCGGTTGCTGCTTGTCGACGATCAGGGCCTCTTTCGCGAGGGCTTGCGGACGCTCCTCGGCCTTCAGGCGGATTTCGAGATCGCGGGCGAGGCGGGCAACGGCGAGGAGGCGCTGGCGCTTGTGCGGAAGCTGGTTCCCGACGTCGTGCTGATGGATCTGCGCATGCCGGTCATGGGCGGGGTGGAAGCCACCCGGAGGATCATGGCGGAGGCGTCGGCGACGCGGGTCATCGTGCTCACGACATTTGAGGAGGACGAGGAGGTGTTTGCGGCGTTGCGCGCCGGCGCGGCGGGCTACCTGCTCAAGGCGTCGCCGTCGGGGAAACTGTGCGAGGCGATCCGGCTGGCGGCCCGCGGCGAGTCGTTTCTCGAACCGTCGGTCACCGCGAAGGTGGTGGGCGAGTTCGCGCGGATGGGTGGGCGGGCGGCGCGCAGGACGGCGCCGCCGCTGGCCGAACCTTTGTCGTCCCGCGAACGCGATGTCTTGCGCCTGCTGGCCGAGGGCCGCAGCAACAAGGAGATCGCCGCGGAGCTGGGCATTGCGGAGGGCACGGTGAAGAACCACATGAGCAACGTGCTCGGGAAGCTCGGCGCGCTCGACCGCACCCAGGCGGCGCTGCGCGCGCGGGAGCTGGACCTGATCTAGCGAGGTTACCCCAAGGAAGTAGCCGCGAGCGAATGGACTCCGCCTCGTAGCTGCGAGCGTGAGCGAGTGGACGGAGGATGTGGCTGCGAGCGTGAGCGAGTGGACCAAGCCTTCGCTCGCTCACGCTCGCGGCCACGAAGATGGCGACCCTACGTCAACTGGATCGGCCCACCCGGGACGAACGGCACGGCCTCCGGCGTGACCACCGGCACATGCGCCGCCGGCGGCGTTCGTCTAGGATGGGGCCATGCAATCCTTGTGGCTCGACCTGCGGGTGACGGTGAGGCGCCTTCTCCGGAATCCCGGCTACTCATTGACGGCGGTCGCCGTGCTCGCCCTCGGCATCGGCGCAAACACGGCAATGTTTTCGCTGTTGAACTCGGTGCTGCTGAGTCCGCTGCCCTATGCCGCACCGCAGGCGCTCGTGGGTTTCGAGGCGGTCAACCGCTCGCGGGGAACCCGCCAGGCGTCGCTCTCGGCCTCGGATTTTCGCGACTTCAGCCAGACCTGCAGGTCGTTCGAGGCGCTGGCCGCGTTCCGCCCGAACTTCTTCAATTATGCGCCGGCCGGGGAGCCCGCGCAACAGCTTGCGGGCGGCCTGGTGACGCCGAAGTTCCTGACGGTGTTCGGAGTGAAGCCGATGCGCGGCCGCGGGTTTTCGGCGGAGGACTTTAGCGCCGCGGCCCCGTCGGTCGTCATGCTGAGCCACTCCGGCTGGCAGCGGGTGTTCGGCGGCCGCGAGGATATTGTCGGCCGGACCCTGCTTCTCAACGACCAGCCGCACGAGGTCATCGGCGTCATGCCGCCGTCGTTCCAGGAACCGGCGTTTGCGGATTGCTGGGTGCCGTTCCCGGAGGAGGCGCCCGAGTATTTTGCCCGCGACTCGCGGTTCTGGACCGTGGTGGGCCGGCTCCTCCCGGGCGTGAGCGCCGGCCAGGCACAGGCCGAACTGACGGAGATTGCGCGGCAGCTGGAGCAGCAGTACCCGGAGACGAACAAGGACTGGAGCGTCAGGGTGACTCCGCTGCTCGAACTCCGGATTGGCGGCGTGCGCCGCTCGCTTTCGCTGTTGATGGCTGCGGTGGGCCTGGTGCTCGTCATCGCATGCCTGAACCTCGCCAACCTTTCGCTGGCCCGGGCCACGTCGCGTCTGCCCGAGATGGCGTTGCGCCTTGCCCTGGGTGCGCGGCCGGCGGACCTCGCGCGGCAGATGCTGGGCGAAAGCGTTGTGCTGGCGGTGACCGGCGGCGCCGTGGGCTGCGGAATGCTTGCGGTGGCGTTGCCGGCCGTGGTCCGGAGCCTGCCGCGGACGCTGTTGCCCCGCGCGCACGAGGTCAGCATAAGCCTGCCGGTGGTGGGCTTCACGCTCGCCGCGTCCGTCCTGACCGGGCTTTGTTTCGGGGCTCTGCCGGCCTGGCAGCTGGCGCGGGCCGGAGTGAACGACGTGCTGAAGCGGGGAGGAGGCCGCAGCGGCAGCGCCTCCGGCGGACGCCTTCAATCGGTGCTCGTCGGCGGGCAGATCGCGCTGACGCTGATGGTATTGACGGGCGCCGCGCTGTTGTTGCGGAGCTTCTGGAATCTGCAGCGGGCCGACGCTGGCTTCAGGCCGGAAGGGGTGCGGATGCTCAGGATCGCGCCGGCGCCCTCGCGCTATGAGACCAATGCCGACCTCGCCCGTTACTACGACCGGCTGATCGACGCATTGCAGGCTGCTCCCGGAATCGACCAGGTCGCAATCGACGCAAGCGCACCGCTGACCGGCATCACGCTCCCGTTCCCCGTGTGGATCTTCGGCCGGGAAAGGCGCGACGGCGACGCGATGACTGCGGTTTACAATCCGGTCAGCGAGCGGTTCTTTTCGCTGCTCCAGATCCCGGTTCTGGGCGGCCGGCTGTTCACCGAGCAGGACGGAGGCGACGGAGCGCCAGTGGCCGTGGTGAACCAGGCATTTGCCCGCCGCTATTTCCCGGGCGAGAATCCGATCGGCCGGCGGATCATGCTTCTGCCATGGATTTCGAATCAATATCGCGAAATCGTCGGCGTCGTGGGCGATGTCCGCCAGGACAGTCTTGCCGACGCACCGCCGGCGCAGGTTTACGTGCCGCAGAAGCAGATGCCCTGGATCTTCACGACGCTGCTGGTGCGCCTGCGGCCGGGCGCGACGGCCACCCTTCCGCAGATCCGCGACACCCTGCAAAAAATCGAGCCGACGCTGCCGGTGACGCTGACGACGATGGCCGAGAGCAGACGGCAGCTGACCGCCCAATCCATGCTTTACGCCGTGCTGCTGGGCGGGTTTGCCGCCGTGGCGCTCGGGCTCGCGGTGCTGGGAGTGTATGCAAACATGGCCTGCCTGGTCGTGCAGCGGACGCGGGAGATCGGAGTGCGGCTGGCCCTTGGGGCGACGCCTGGCGGCGTGGTGCGACATTTTTTGCGGCGATTCGGCGGACCCGTGATCGCGGGCGTTGCAGGGGGACTCGTGGGCGCGTGGCTGCTGGCCGGAGCGCTTCAGGGGCTGCTGTTTGGCGTCGCTCCGCGCGATCCCGTCACGCTGGCGCTGCTCTCGATGCTGCTTCCTGCGGTCGCGCTGGCCGCCTGCGTCGTGCCGGCCTGGCGGGCGGCAAGGCGTCCCCCGACCCTCTCGCTCCAGTCAGAATAGACAGCTGTTTTCCACCATGAAGATCCACCAATGTTTGTTTTTTGCAGCCCTGCTTGCAGGGAGTTCGATGAACGCGGAGCAGGCCCCGGCCGATCCGCTCGCGGTTGCCGCCGCCGCTTTTGACAAAGGCGACCTTGTCGCGGCGGAGACGCTCGCAACGCCGCTCGCGCAACGCGAGAACGCCCGTGCGGATGCGTGCGCCCTTCTCGGCGAGATCCGGCTGCGGCAGAAACGCGTGAAGGAGGCGGTCGAACTCCTGGAACGGGCCGGGAAGATCGATCCCAAGAGACCGGACTACCAGTCGCGCCTCGGGGCGGCGATTTCGCAGCGGATGGGGGAGGTCAATTTCATGCAACAGGGCCTGCTTGCCGGCCGGATGCTCAAGGCATTCAAGCGCTCCGTGGAGATCGATCCGGACCACGTTCCCGGCTATGTCGGCCTGTCCCGCTACTACCAGAACGCGCCGGCCATTGCCGGGGGAAGTCTGGAGAAGGCGCTCGCTTATGCGGAGGAGGCGCGGAAGCGGGATGCATTTTCGGGCACGCTGGAACTGGCCTCCATTGCCGAACGGCAGGGACGGCTCGAGCAGTCCCTTGGATACTACGAGGAGGCGCTTCGGCTCCATCCGGAGCAGTCCTGGCTGCACGAGCAGGCGGCCCGCATCCTGGCGAAACTGAACCGTCCGGCGGACGCGCGCGCCCAGCTTGAGAAGGCGCTCGAGCTCGACCCCAAACGGGATTCGGCGCGTCAGGCGTTGGCAGCCCTGCCGCCGGCCTGATCTCTGCGCCGGGCGGGTGCCGTTTCGAGGGGCTTACCGTCGGGCGGGTCGATCCCGGGGGAACGAAAAATCCCGCAGTTGAGGCTTCCGCTCCTCNNGCTGCGAGCGTGAGCGAGTGGAATCCGCCTCAACTGATGACTCTGGAAGAAACCGGCTGCGGCGCTCATTTCTGGCAGGCTGCAACAAATTCCTGTAACTTTG
Source organism: Opitutia bacterium (assembly GCA_003157575.1). Taxonomy (GTDB): domain Bacteria; phylum Verrucomicrobiota; class Verrucomicrobiia; order Opitutales; family Opitutaceae; genus Fen-1467. Next base: position 1,874 of record PMKA01000399.1, on the reverse strand, counting down.
GCGCGACCGCCGGGTTCTCCTAATCGCAACCCTTTATTCCCCGACATGAAATCCTATCTCCCCCTGCTCATCGGTCTCGGGTGGCTTTTTGCCTCCCCCCTGCTTCTCAACGCATCATCCGTCGAACGCACGGTTGAAAAGAGCTTTGCGGTCCAGGCGGGCGGAACCCTCAAGGTTGAGACCGCCGGCGGAAACATCAACGTGGAACCGGGTGCCGGTGACACCGTCAAGGTCGTGGCGAAGGAAAAGATCCGCGCCGGCAACGATGCGGAGGCTGACGACGTGTTGAAGGACCTGACGTTGACCATCGAGCAACAAGGCAACGACGTGGTCGCCATCGCAAAGTACCACGGGGGCGCGGGCGGGTGGTTTGGCAGCAACCGCGTGCAGGTCAGTTTTGTTGTAACGGTGCCTTCCCGCTTCAACACAGACCTTCGAACCTCGGGCGGCAACGTCACGATTGGCGATCTCGCGGGACGCATACAGGCGCGCACGAGCGGTGGAAACGTGACGCTCGGCAACATCGACGGAACGGTCGAGGGCGGCACTTCCGGGGGGAACATTGAACTCGGGTCCTGCACGGGCGACACCCGATTGCACACTTCCGGCGGCAACGTCAGGGCGGAGAGGATTGTCGGCAGGGCCGATCTGGGCACTTCAGGGGGTGACATCGTTGTGAAGCTCGTTGAAAACGTGCTCGAAGCGCACACCAGCGGAGGCGATGTCGAGGCGGGGATCGGCGGCGCGCTCAAGGGAGATTGCACGCTCGGCACTTCGGGCGGCGACGTGAAAGTCACGGTCGACAAGGCTGCGGCATTCCGGCTCGATGCCTCGACAAGCGGCGGAAGCGTCCGGGCGGACGGGCTCACGATCACCCTCGATGGCGGCGGCTCGGGTCGCAGCAATCTCTCCGGCAACGTCAACGGCGGCGGCCCCCTTCTCAAGCTGCGCACCTCGGGCGGCAGCATCCGGGTCGCCGTCAGATAAGCGCTTTGTCAGTTGGTTGCTTGCAGGCCGGGCGGGGGACCGTCCGGCCTGTTGGTTTTGTATTCGCCTGGCTCTATGTCGCAGCCGGACTTCTCACTGCAGCATCCATTTCTGCGGTCCATGGACATCGTTTGGCGGAGCAACCGGGCGAGGGGACCCTTGTAAAGGGGGTCGGACATCCAGGAAAAGTGGATTGCGCGGGCAGGCGCGAGGCGTGCACGGCCTTCAAAACAGGCGTTTATTCAGGCCGTCCCTTGGAAGGCGGTGGATTCTGTGCCGTCGTAGCTGCTGTGATCGTCGGCGACAAGCGTGACCTCATGCCCGATTCGGCTCCTTCATTCGTGATGGGTCCACATCCGAATAATCGGCCGGCGCGTCAAGGGATTACGTCTCAGCGGCAATTTAAGCCCAACCGCATAGGACCCGCTGCCTCCGGATCGTCGCCAGTCAAGAGTTAAGATATGACGTCATAGGTTCTGCGCATATACCCACTCGCAAAATCTCATCCCATGTCAGTCCCTTTTCACGCTTACGACTCACAATCTCGCGCTGGCGCTCGATACTGCGGTAAGCGGAAACGATCAATAGGGTCACGCCGCAAGAGGAAGCTGCCCCGACCATTCGGATCCATGCTGCAGCAGCGCCAGGGTTCAGCAACGCCTCGCGTCCGCGCACGTCGAGTCCGACAGATTCCAGATGATCAGCGTTTTTTAAGCGCGGCGCACGACCGCGATATAAACTGGGCACGTCATCAGTCATTAGTTCTTTTGGCTAACGCTACCAGCCTGCCATGAGGCTGGCGGGCGCGACTCGTGCGGCTTGGCCTCCGAAGGCTCGGCGTAGGAGGCAGGCACGAGGCGTGCCCGACGGCCGAATTGGCAGCGATG
>PMKA01000001.1 GCA_003157575.1 Opitutia bacterium | reverse complement strand
ATTCGATATCGAGGCCGCGCGCCTTTGGGAAGCCGACGTGCTGGACCGGATCCTGGCGGAGGCGTGGCTCAATGTGGAAGACTTCGGGAAGGCGCTGGACGTTGCCCGCAAATATTATCCCGAGCCGCCCCGGACAGCCGCGCCGCCTGCGCCAGTCGTTCGGGAGCCGAAAGCCACTCCCGATACCGAAATTGCCATCGAGGCGCCGAAGCCGGCGGCGCCGGAATTCGAACTGCGCATTGACGGCTGGCCCGCCAAATTCGTGCGCCCATGGCGGATTCGCATTCGACACTGACCTGGCGGCGGCCGCGGAAATAGCCGGCATTTGATTCGCTGTATCAGGGGCCGGAGTGTATCCATCCGGCATAGGCCGCGGGGTGCCTATTTGTCGCCGTCGCTGCGCTTGAGCAGCGTGGGGTCGTCCTTATGGATTTTGATGAGATCGATGAGATTGTCGATTCCGAAGTCGGTGAAGGCCAACACGCCATCGTCGCCGAACCCGTAGACCCAAATTATGCCGTCTTCGACGTCCATTGCGTTGGCGACGTCGGATAGCCAGCCCTCGTTTTCGCCGAGATCCTTGGCGACGCGATTGATCGTGGTGACATGGTGGACTTTGTTGACATGCATGATCAGGCGGCCTGAACGGCAATGGCTGATGCGCGGGGCGTCCAGTTCCACGGCAGCAACTCATCCAATCGATGTGCAGGATGAGTTGCGATATGGGCGAGCACGTCGGCGAGCCAGGCCTGAGGATCGACGTCGTTGAGCTTGGCCGTCACGATCAGCGTGGCCATGACTGCGGCGCGTTCGGCTCCACGGTCGGAGCCTGCAAACAGCCAGGATTTCCGCCCCAGCGCGAAGCCACGCAGGGCGCGTTCGGCCGCATTGTTGGTCAGGCAGACCCTGCCATCTGCGATGAAGCGGGCAAACCAGTCCCAGCGCTTGAGCATGTAGTCGATCGGCCCGGCGACGGAGGCCGAGCGCGACATGCGGGAACGCTGCTCCCGTAGCCAGGTTTCCAGTTCGGCGAGAAGAGGCGCACTCTGTTGCTTGCGGATACGCAGACGCTCATCGGCGGCAAGGCCGTTGATGGCGCGCTCGATGTCGAACAGCATGTCGATACGCCTGACCGCCTCCAGTGCGACCGGCGAGATCGCCGCGGCGTTCTTGCCGCGCCGCGCATTGGCGGCGATATCGGCCAGCTCGAAGAACTGCCGCCTGGCATGGGCCCAGCACAGCGCGGGCGTGATCGCCCCCGGCTTGCGCGACGGAGCGTAAAGCGCGTTATAGCCGCCATAGGCGTCGGCCTGCAGGATACCGGTGTAGCCTTGAAGATGCCGCGCGGGATGCTCGTGCCGCCGGTCGCGGGAGGCGTAATAGAGCGCCGCCGGCGGCGCATGGCCGCCAAAGGGACGGTCGTCCCGGACATAGGTCCAGATGTGCCCCTTGACCGTCTTGCCTTTCGCCAGGATCGGCACCGTGGTGTCGTCGCCGTGCAGCCGTTCTGCCGCCAGGACATGGGCCTCGATCAGGGCATGGAGCGGCCGCAAGACCATGGCGCAGGCGCCGACCTGGTCGGCCAGCGTCGAGACGCTGAGATCGATGCCCTCGCGGGCATAACGCTCGCTCTGACGGTTGAGCGGCTGGTGCTGGCCGAACTTCTCGAACAGGATCATGGCCAGCAGATTCGGCCCGGCAAAGCCGCGCGGCGTCACATGGAAGGGCGCCGGCGGTTGCGTGATCGTCTCGCAACTCCGGCACGAGAACTTCTCCCGCACCGTCTGGATCACCTTCCACTGCCGCGGGATGACCTCCAGCGTCTCGGTGATGTCCTCACCCAGCCTGGACAGCTTCGCCGACCCGCAGCAGGGACAGCTCTCAGGTGCTGCGATCACCACGCGCTCGCGGGGCAGATGATCGGGGAACGGCTTGCGCGCAGGCCGCTTGCGCTCGAACGATTTGACCGTCTGGGTCCGGCCCGCCGCAATCTCGGCCGCCAGCTCGTCCTCGGTCGCTGCCGCCTCCATATCTTCGAGCTGAAGCTCCATCTGATCCAGCAGCCGCGCCGTGCGCTCCGAGCGCGTCCCATAGAGCTCTCGCCGCAGTTTCTCGATCGCCAGCTTGAGATGGGCGATCAGGGCTTCGCTGCTGGAAAGATCCGCCTGTACATTGGCCGCTTCGGCCTTGGCGACCGCGGCATTGGCCTCGGCAACTGTAGCATTGGCCTCAGCCGTGAGGCGAGCATGGCGCTCTGCGAGGATCACCGCATGCGCGGCAGCGAGATCGGACGGAAGCGATTCAGCAGCGTCTTTCATGAGACGATGGAATCACATCCGTCGCAACCTGCAAGCAAAAACTGTCAGCCGACCGAGGTCGGACGCCAGGTTTCCTGCGGATGGCGCCAGTCGATCCCGGAGAGCAGGTAACCGAGCTGCGCGGAGGAGATCGTCACCGCACCGTCGGCTGCGCTCGGCCACAGGAAGCGGCCCCGCTCCAGCCGCTTGGTAAACAGGCACGCACCCTGGCCGTCATGCCAGATCACCTTCAAGAGATCGCCGCTGCGTCCACGAAAGCAAAACAGCTGGCCGCTCAAAGGATCGCGCCTCAATATCTGCTGCACCTGCAGCGACAGGCTTGCAAAGCCCTTCCGCATATCGGTGTGGCCGGTCGCCAGCCAAACCCGAACCCCTGTCGGAAGTGGGATCATGGCAGCGTTTCAAGCCCGCGCAGGATCCGCAGCAGGACCTCCACCTCGACGTCGCGATCGACCAGAACGCGCCGGCCGTTCGTGCTCACGATCTCGATCCGCCCACAGCCCGATCTGCTACCCTTTTCAGGCGGCTCTGGAACGATCATCGCTGGCACAAATCCAGGAGGCATGCCAAGCCGCCCCGCGCGATACGCCTTGCGCCACGAAAACAAAAGCTGGTTGGAAATCCCATGCCGACGCGCTGTCGCCGAGGCCAGCCGTGGGCCCGAAAGACTCTCCTCGACGATGCGAACTTTGGCCTCATCTAGCCATCGACGGCGCCGACCCGTGTCGACAATCTCAAGACGACTGATGGGGCGAGTGTCAGTAAGGATATTCATACCGACAGTCAGCTACATCCCGTCCAATTCGGCAAGGCGGCCTACACCGGATGAAAACGCTTATAACGTCCCGCTCATGGTTCCGCAGTTATTGACCGAAGGCGTGATGCACTTGGCAAACATAGCGATGCAAGAAATCCGCAGTTTGTCGGGCTAGACTAGAGAGTGGGCTTGAGAAGCGCTCGGCGGAAGTGGCTTTCGGGGCCGCCGGTAATTTCGACTTGGTGATTGTCAGCGTCGAGACGTCGAACGGCTCCGCGATCTCGACCTTG
>PMKA01000204.1 GCA_003157575.1 Opitutia bacterium | reverse complement strand
GGAGCGCATCCGGGAGGCGGACGTTCTCGTCGTCGAGGCGAACTACTGTCCCCAGATGCTGAAGGACGACCGGAAGCGTCCCTGGTCCGTCAAGCAGCGCATCAGCGGCCGGCATGGTCATCTGTCCAACGAAAGCGTCCGGGAACTGCTGCTCTCGGTCGCATCGCCGCGCTGGAGGCACGTTTTCCTCGCCCATCTCAGCCGCGAATGCAACAGCCCGGCCGCCGTGGAGACCGCATGCGCGGGAGCGCTGGCGGCGCTCAAATGCCGCTGCTCGATCGTCGGCCCGGGCACCGGCACGCCGTTCTTCGAGTTCTAGGAGGCTGTCGCGCGTCGTCGACAGGCGGCCTGGCAAATGGCATGCACCATTTGCGCCCGCAACGATGACTTTCGCCCCGTGAGTCCCCATAATGTCGCCGCCCGCCGGCGGAGCGGTTGAATGGACTTTCTCATCACTTTGGGATGACGATTCATCGGTGTAGGAGCCTGCTTGCAGGCGATTCTCACCTCAGATCGCCTGCAAGCAGGCTCCTACAATTCGCCCCGATACGGGACAAAGCCGCCTTCAATCCCCCTGGAAACCCGCCTGCGTGAGCTCCACCCGCAGCGCAGTGAGCGACATCTGCAGGTCGATGAGAAAAACGATCAATGACGCAACGAGCGACGCCATGCAAAGGATGAAGCACAGCGAGACCAGCAGCGCAGCCTCGAGATGGAGCAGCGCGGCGAGGAACAGCGAGATGATCAGGAGGCCCGCGAGAAGGACGCTGGCCGTCGAGAGGAAGATCGAAAGTCTGAGGACCTTCGACCGGCGATAGATGATGGCCAGTTGTGCGGACAGTTGGTCGCGGTTGGCTCCGGCGACCGGAAGCTCGCGCGCGAGTAGGCGCGCGCGGTCGACGATCCGGCCAAAACGGTTGGTGATCGACAACAGGAGAAGGCCGACGCCGGAGATCAGGATGACGGGGCCGACCGCAGTCTGGATGACCGGGATGAGCTGCTGCAGGGTGAGCGGATTCATGGTTGGAACGGGTTCCTGCTGAAAGACTGCAATCCCGCGCCGGCCTCAGCAACGCTGTTCCGGCAGGAGCCCGTCGGACTTCGTCCTCCGCACTCCTAATCAAATGGCTGGCGCCATTTGGGAAGGACTTGTGCGCAGCAGAGCGTGAAACCTGAAGATTGATTTTGCGGCGGCGACACTCGGGTTCGAATCCGGCGAAAGGCGCTTTTTCCCGGCACCGGCGCGTTTTCCCGGGTCGGGGAGTCAGCGCCGCACAACCTTGGCGGTGACGCCCCCGTTCGACATGCTCAGGATGACCCTGAGCGAAGTCGAATGGGTCAGGGTCCCGAGTGGAGCCGAGGGAGCGCACCGCCCTCCACAAGATCGTCGCAGACATGAACGATCCGAACCGATATTGGGACATTGTTGGAGATTGGAACAATTGCAGGCCGGGCGCTTGCGCACGCGCCAAACCTGCATTTCAGTCGTACCGATTCGCGTCATGGCTTCACTGAAGCGCAAACTCCACAACGCTCTGCCGTTCTCCAGCCGATTGCTGGCCGGCGCTTGCGTTGCGTTGGTCGCACTGCTCGCCATCCTCGCTGCCAGTCCCGCCCTGCATGAATGGCTGCACAAGGATGCCGGCGACGCGGACCACGAGTGCGCCGTCACGATCTTCCTTCACGGCTTGGAGGACGCGGCGGCCGCAGTCACCGCTGTTGCAGTGATTAAGAAGGTGGCTGCGGCGGGCATCCTCATTCCGGTCGGGCCCGACCTGGACCGCCGCCGCGACTGGCTTCCCCCGGGAAACGCACCGCCCGCGTTGGATTGCCCGCTGTCTCGCACCGGATGCCCGCGCGCCTCCGGCGCTTCCTGTCGGGCCGCAGAGAATCGCGACGGCCCGGACTCAATGCGTTCAGTTCCACCCAGCCTTGCCATGTCCATCCGCGATTTTCTTCTTTTTTGTTCGTTTGCCGCCCCGATCTTCTCCGCGGACGATCCGTCCGCCGACCCCACCATCAATCAGACTCCTGTCGTGCTCGACCCTTTCGTGGTCACAGGCCGGCTCGACCAGGCCAGAGAGGACCTCGTCCCCAGCCTCGGGGCCACCGCCTTCCAGCTCGACAAGATCCAGATCGAAACCCAGGTCCCCGGAGCCAACGCCAGCTTCAGCGGCGTGCTTCTCCAGGTCCCGGGCGTGGCCCAGGATTCTTTCAGTCAGGTCCACATCCGGGGCGAACACGCCGACCTGCAATACCGGATTAACGATGTGCTCCTGCCCGAGGGTCTCAGCGGCTTCGGCCAGGAACTCGACAGCCGTTTCGTGGACACAATGTCCGTCCTCACGGGATCGTTGCCTGCACAATACGGCTACCGTACCGCGGGGATTGTCGACATCCACACGCGCAGCGGCGCACCCTCCGAAGCCGGCGACGCTGCCGTTTACGGCGGCAGCTTCAACACGCTGCGCGCCTCCGCCGAGGAAACCGCTTCGGTGGACTCCATCAACAGCTACGTCTCCGTCAGCGACAGCACCAACGGCATCGGCATCGAGAACCCCACATCCAGCCGGAAATCGCTGCACGATCACTCGCACCAGCTCAAGCTGTTTGGCTATTTCACTGATGTACTGGATCCCTCCAGTCGCGTCAGCCTGATGCTCAGCGGCTCATCAGCCTCGTTTCAGATTCCCGACATACCCGGCCAGCAGCCGGAATTCTCGCTGGCGGGCGCCGGCAATTTCGCGTCGGCGGCCATTGACGACAACCAGCGCGAAGGGAACGAATATGCGATCCTCGCCTACCAAAGGAGCGCGGCCGTGTTCAGCACCCAGCTGTCCGCGTTCGCCCGCCGCAGTTCCGTCCATTTCACGCCTGGCGCGGCCGGCGATTTGATCTTCGACGGCGTGGCCAGCGACGTCGACCGCAACCTCGCGAGCGAGGGATTCGAGGGCGATTTCGAATGGTCCGCCCTGGCGACGCACACGGTTCGCTTCGGCGCGCTCGTCACAGGCGCGGATGCCGCCACGCACACCAAAACCGCGGTCTTTCCCGTCGACGGCGATGGCGGCCAGACATCCACGACGCCCTTCGAGATCGTCGACAACCACACCAAACTCGGCCGGCTCTTCGGCTTCTACGCCCAGGACGAATGGCAGCCTGCCTCCGGTCTCACGATCAACTACGGGGCGCGCGCCGACCTTTCCCAGGCCTACCTGACCGAGAGCCAGCTCAGCCCCCGGATGAACCTGGTTTACGAACTGGGCGGGAGCACAACCATACACGCCGGCTACGCCCGCTATTTCACGCCCCCGCCGCTCGAACTCGTCAAACCCGACGACGTCGCCCAGTTTGCCGGCACAACCAACGAGTCGCAGGTCCCAAACAGCTCTCCCGTGCGCTCCGAGCGCGCACACTATTTCGACGCAGGTCTGTCGCGCAAGATCGCCCCCTCGTTGACGGCCACGCTCGATGCCTACTACAAACGCGCAACCGACCAGCTGGACGAGGGCCAGTTCGGCCAGGCGCTCATATTCTCGCCATTCAATTACCGGCATGGACAGGTTTATGGCGTCGAACTGGCGGGCAACTACACTTCCGGCGGGTTTTCCGCCTACGCAAATCTGGCGCTGAGCCGCGCCACGGGGCAGGAAATTGTCTCCGGTGAATTCCAGTTCAGCCCTGCGGAGCTGGCTTACATCGCCACCCACGAGGTTTACCTCGACCACGACCAGACTGTCACGGCATCAGCGGGCGAATCCTGCCGCTTCGGCGCCAACGTCGTCTCCGTCGACCTTCTTTGCGGCAGCGGGCTGCGCCGCGGCTTTGCGAACACGAAGCACCTTCCCGCCTACAGTCCGGTCAACCTGTCCGTCGAGCACACGATCAAGCTGGCGCACCGGCGCGAGC
>PMKA01000106.1 GCA_003157575.1 Opitutia bacterium | reverse complement strand
TGCGCTCGCGTGCGGGCTGACGTGAGCGGCGAATCCCGTTGTTCACGCTCGCGCGACCTCTGTGGGAGCGTCGGCACGGCCCATGCGAACGCCAGGCCAGAAGTTCGTCTGTCCGACCTCTCAGAGGCCGAAGTCCCCGAGAAGCCCCCCCCCGCAGGAGGCACGATCGGTGACACGACCGCTCGTCCGCGCGGCGGCAGGAGGGTCGCAGGCGCCAGGCGTTGCGAATTGGTGCCTGGTACCGAATTACCGAGAAGACACGGTCCGCCACAGCTTGCCGATCCCAGTGGCTCGCTTGTCGGCTTTCGGAAGGTGCGTTGGACGCGGTCCGGAAAAGCGGATGCTCGAACCTGCCCTTCGTGTCGGCTGAGCGCGCGCCCAGACCGTCGCCCAAGGCGCGTCAGCAGGCGCGGCCGCCGCGACCGGGTGGGCTCCCCGTTGCGTCGGGTGGCGACGATCGTAGGCCGCACGTTCCGCCGGGTCCGCAAGAACGTCATGTGCCGCATTGATCAAGGCGGACTGGCGTGTGGCTTCCGCGATCCACCCCTTGTCGGGCGCGCAGTCTGGATGCCAACGACGAAGCTGGGCCTTCCACGCGCGCTCGATGTCATCCGGCGAGGCTTCGGGCGAGGCCCCGAGGATTTCGTACAAGTCATCGGACTGGATCACGGGTTCCACTCTGGCTATGCGCCCGCGCCGGCGGCATGACCTGCTCCGCCCGGATCTGCGGCGGCCACAACGGGTTCGGCCATACCGTCTCGGTCGAAGACCGCCTGGATACCGTCGACGTAGACCGAGGCCAGGCGCCGGAACATGCGGCGCACCGGCGGCAACACGAGGCTGCCGATGAGCAAGAGGCTGCCCGCGACCGGCGCGTGAAACAACATCACGACGGTGACGACGGCGACAACTGGGACCACGATGCTGATCAGGAGTCGCCGGATCGACCGCCTGCGCCACACCCGGGCGGCAGTGCGGTCGACAGGCGGCTGCCCGTCGCTTGACGCGAGAAGGAACCCCGGACCGAATCCTGCGACTCGCGCGCTCCACGGCCCGGTCGAAGCCTGAACGCTGATCGCGTCCACGACGGCGAGTTGGACGACGATCGAGTCACCCGGCTCGCAAGCTGCCGCCAGGCCTTCCTCTAGGTCATGAATCAGCGCCGGCGCGCGCCTCTCCACCCATTCGTGGGCTCGGCGGGCAGTCAGTTCATCGTCAACGAGGACATGTTCGCCATGATCTTCCAGAATCTGATCGACCACTGGTTTCGCGAGGTCCGCCGCCGCGCCGCTGATGTTCCCTGATAGCGATACGAGCTCGAAGCCACGCCAGATCACGCCCCAGTGGGCGATCTGCGCACAGCCATCACAGGTTGGACACTTGACGGAGCCCGCTCCATCGCATTGTCCGCATCTCAGGACACCGCGGCCGCCACAGCGCTCGCAGTCCTCCTGGCGCGTGTGCTGGATCCGGAGGACGCCGCTCCCGGCGCAGCCACCACAGCTCCCGCCTTTGATCCAACCGTCGTTGCAGCGGGTGCATTTGACCCGGCAGTCGCCCTGGCAGTCCCTGCAGTGACCATCCACGCGGCGGCGCCGTCCATCGGTGCCTGTTTCCCATAGAAGTCCGGTGCCAATGCAGGTATCACACCGCTGGAAGCCGGGCGTGTTCACGCAGCGGGCACACTTGCTGAACCGGTTTCGACGACCATCGCAGGTCGGGCAGGTTTCTCTCTCGTCGTAGGTCACGGTGACCGAACCATTTCGGCAGCCGCGGCCTGTGCAGGAAACCGTGGTCGGACACGTGCGCCGGCCACCCCGGCAGTCTGGACACACGGTCGTGTTGATGGGTCCAAGTGTGTAGTGCCGGCTTTCTTCGCCGATGCGCGGGAAGGACGCGCTCACGTCCGGCAGACAAGCGCCGGCCTCCGCGAGGGTGTCAGCGTTGAAGTCCATCTTTAGCGCATGGCTGGCCGGTCCGCCGTCATCAATGACGTGGAGCGAGACATGCTGGTGCAGCACGTGGATGGCAGCCAGGGTTCCGGCCTCGGGTGCGGAGAGTTCGACGACGCTGGACAGGGTCTGGTAGCGCTTTTCGAGGCGCGGGCCCGCCCCAATGCCGCGGTTCCATCGGTCGACCAGCTCCAGAAAGTCCGTTTCTCCGTTCATTGTCGGTTCCCCTGTTGGCGTTGCATCGGCCCCTATGGGAGCCCTCTATCCACGCGACGGCTGGCTGTGCTGTTTCTTACAGACATTCACCGCAATCTCGGCGTGCTGATGTGGTTCGCTTCTCGGTCTCCCCTACTCGGAGCGCCCGCCGTCGCGAGAAGGGGGTCGAGGGTCATGGCCGTGGCGCGAGAGAACGGTCGCGGGCGACCCCTGGGTGCCCGGCCAGCGGCCGGCGCCTGACATCCGCGGTCTCGCCGCCGGTCAACGGCAGCATTGGCTTCTCCAGGGGCACTCACGACACGCGGGGACGCTCGGGATGCCGTTGGACAGACCGTAGGGGACGCCGTCGACTTCCTCTATGCGCCCTTCGTCAGGAACAACCGAACGAACGGCGGAAGGGCCGTCGCGCCCGTCGGCGGAGCGACGACCCTTCCAGCCATGGTCGGTGCGGGGAGATCAGGCTCGGTCTACAGGCCAAGGGCGACGGTCGCAGATCCGACGTTGTGTGCGGAGTCGACGGCGCGCGTCTTCAGGGTGTAATAGCCAGGGGCAACCGCTCCGAGGGGCAAGGTCGCGCTCGCTTCGCAGCTCATACCGCAACCAGCGAATACTGCCGTCGACCACACGACCTCGCCGGTGCGATCGAGAAGCTCCAGCGTGCCGCCCGACACGCCGCTCGGGTCCTGGGCAGTCACGGTCACGTTCACCGGACCGGACGATGNNGCCTGGATGATCCGCTGGGCATTGGGACTGCCACGGCCGGTCACCAGGTCGTAGCCGGCGCCCGCGCGGCACGGCATGCCGCACGTTCCGTTGCTGCCGCTTGTGATGTCGAAGAAGTCGGCTGTGGGAAGTGCCTCGAGCATCTTCGGAAGATCAACGAGCCGTCCGCCTCGTAGTTGAACCGCAAGCGCTGCGATGCCAGCCCAGATGGGGGTCGCCGCACTCGTGCCGCCCCATCCGGACCATTGACCCTGCGTATGGATCGCGATCCCGTTGCCACCGACGGCCGATACATCGGGCACAGAACGGCGAACCAGTCCGCGGCCGCTCTGCCAGGCCGGGCGCGCCACGTACTTCGAGACACCGCCCCCCGAGCCCGCCCAGGCCGTCTCCGTCCGGGAGTCGAGCGAGGCATCCCCGTCCACGACCGTCCCGCCGACAGCGACG
>PMKA01000341.1 GCA_003157575.1 Opitutia bacterium | reverse complement strand
CACCTTCGGACTGAACGGCTTGGTCAGGAAATCGAGCGCGCCCAGCTCGAGGCCAAGGTCGCGCGAATCATCCGTGTGCCATGCGCTCAGGATCACGATCGGAATCGCCGCCGTCGCCGCCTGCCGCCGCAGGATCTCGCAGACGGCAAAGCCATCGATGTCCGGCAGCATCAGGTCGAGCAGAACGAGATCCGGGCGCCTGACGCGGATCGATTCCAACGCGTCGCGACCGCTGGCGGCCGTGACGACGTCGCATCCGGCGCGGGTGAGATGAAAGCGGACAAGATCGAGGATGTCGCGCTCGTCGTCGACGGCGAGGATCAGGGGATTCATTGCAGACGGAGGTTATTTTCTCCAAATATCGCCGGAATCGGCGGCAATCCCGTGGCGAAGATGTGACGATCCGGTCAAGAGTCGCCGCCGGTCATGGCCCGGCGATTGCGGCCAGTTCGTCGGCAATCGCGCGGTCGCTGCGGCAACGGGGGGTCTTGTGCTGTCCGCCCCACCTGCCGCCGGCGCGCAGCCAGCGTTCAAATGTGCCGGGCGCGACGAAGTGCACGAGCGGCGCGTCGAGCCCCCCTCCCCGCCGCTTCGCCTCGTAGTCGTCGTTGCGAAGCATGAGTTCGCCGTCCAGTTCGGTCGCGATCGAATCCGCCTCAGGCGCGGCGCCCGCCCTCGCGCGGAGCTCCAGCCACCATTCATGGCGGCCGCGTCGCACGCCCGCGGCGGCGTCGACAAACAACGGCGCGACATGGAAGTCCGCCACCTTCCAGACACGGCATCGCGCAACCGCCGAAAGCGCGTCCGTGAGCTCCTTTTCGATGACGTGTTCCCCGAATGCGCTCAGCTGGAGCCTTGTCCGGCCGGCATAAACCAGGCGCGGCACATCGGTTGCCGTGAATCGCACAACGTCGCCGATCACATACCGGCAGAGCCCGGCTGGAGTCGTCAGGAGCAACACGTAATCCGCGCCGGGCTTCACGTCTTCGAGCGGAACCGCGCGCCCTCCGAGGTTCGCCACTTCCGGCTCGGCAAAATGTTCAAGGGGCAGGAACTCAAAGAACAGCCCCGCTTCCGTCATCAGCCGCAGCCCCGCATCGGCATCGGCATCCTGGGCTGCGATGAATCCCTCCGACGCTGGATAGACTTCGTGAAAAACCACCGAGGGTCCGAGCGCCGCCTGCAGTTCGGCGGCAAACGGCGCGACCGGCACCCCGCCGTGCACGAGGCATTGGAAATTCGGCCAGAGATCCTGCAGATGCCGGATCGATTTCCCCGATCGTGCCGCCCGCGCCCGCAACGCCTCTGCAAGCACGAGCACCCAACTGGGGATTCCAGCGAGCAAGGTGATGTCGCGCTGCCATGTCCGCGCGGCAATTGCGTCGATCTTCGCCGGCCAGTCGCTCATCTGGGCGATCGTTTTCCCGGGCTCGTACAGCACCCGGTCGGCCCACGCGGGCATGTCGAGGGCCGTGATTCCGCTCAAATCGCCTGCATAGGCAGGGCTCCCTCCGGTGCGTTCCCGAACGGGCGTGAGCGCCGACGAACCGCCGAGAAAAAGGTGCCGGCCAAGAAACACGTCCGTCCGCCCGGTCCGCGCCGCGTAATAGAGCAGCGATTCGAGTCCGGCCCGTCGGAAATGCGCCAGCAGAGCCGGCGTCACCGGCAGGTATTTCGTGCGCCCGGCCGTCGTGCCCGATGAGACTGCGAAATGGTTGCAGACCCCCGGCCACAGCACACCGTCCTCCCCCCGCTTCATCCGCTCGATGAACGGCGCAAAGCCCTCGTACGTGCGCGGAGGCACCCTTCGTCGAAACTCCTCGTACGCCATGCCGGCCTCGACACCGGTCTCCCGGCCGTACATGGACGCGGCGATCCGGCGGGTCAGGTCCGCGAACGCCGTTTGTTGGCCGGCATGGCCCGCGCCGCTCCGTTGGATGCGCCGCCGCACATCGGCCGTCAGGCCGGTCGCTATCGGGCCAAGGATGACTCGCCGGGCGAGGTTCATGGAAACGGAGCCATACAAATCCTCATGCGGCCAGCGGCAGGCGCAGGCTGCGAACCTGTCGGAAGAAGCCGGCGAGCACCGGCCGGAAATTGGCGCTGTGGAAGATCAGCGACGCGTGCTGGACTTGCGCGCCGCCCGGGTTGGCGACGACCCGGCATTCGCTGGATGAAAAGTAGGCCCGGTGGGCCGCCGCGAACGCCCGGCGGGTCGGCGAGCCGACGGCGATGACGGAGTCCTCCTTCTCGGCGTAGAGGATAAGCGCCGGCGCCTCGCACAAGGGCAGGACGTCGAGCTGGAAATAGCTCGTCGGAGGCGGCAGCAGGCGCAGCGTCTGCACGCGCTCGCAGGCGCCGGCAAAATCGACGCCGCGGATCGTTCCCAACACCGCGGCGCGCAATCCGGCCAGTTCCCCGGCGGTCATGATCCCCCGCAGCGAGGCGCGGTTCTTGGCGCCCGCCTCGAACATCTTGATGAAGATCGCGCGGGATTTCTCCACGACGAGCGGGTCGACCGCAGTCCGTTCGACCAAGTAGGGTTTGATCGCGCGGCCGAGCAGGGTGGTCGGTTTTGCGGCGGCGTCGGGGAGCAGGTCCTCGACGCACGCTACGGGACTGACAATCACGACGCCGCGCAGCACGGGCGGATCCCCCGCCAGCCGGTGGCGGCGCAGCCATTCCAGAACGAGTCCCGCACCGAAACTCACCCCCATGACAACGGGCCGCTGGCCGCCGCGCAGCGCCAGCTCCTCCACCAGGTCGTCGAGCTGGGCGCACAGCAGTTCGAGGTTGAAGCCGTGCCGTGGATAATCGACGCAGTAAAGGTCGCCCTGATGCAGGAACAGGTCGCGCAGCAGAAACACGGTCTCGCTCGAATCCGGCACGAAACCTCCGAGGACAATCGTCGGAGTGACGCCGCGGCCCGGATCGCGGATGATCGCCGCCCGGTGTTGCGGACCGGCGGCCCCGCGGGCGAGCAGGGCCTCCTGGCGGCGGCGGATCCGCGGCGCGAGCGGCGCGGAGCGGCGCGGCTGCAGCCTGCGGCCGGCCGAGCGCAGGAGCGTCCGCCAGACCGGCGGCGGCGCGAAGCGGCTGAACTGGAACAACCAGGCGGGAACCGGCGAGAACGTCAGCGTGGGCATGGGCGGCGTGTGAAACCACCATCGCCGCCGGCCCGCGTCCGATGCAAAAACAAAGCGCCCGCGTCACCGAAATATCACCCCTCCGCCACGCTGCCGTAACCTGCGCGTTCCGGGAGGCGCGCCGCCCCTTCCGCGCACGGCTTCTGTGGACGCGCGCCCCCCTTCGCCCGCCCTGCGATCGCCGTTGCGGAGGCGGCCGCGGGGGCGGATTTGACGCACTTGTAACGCCCGCGGTTTGCCATGACGGGGTCCCTGCCGAGCCTTGACGGCCGCCATGACAGACAACCGCGCGGATCCCGCGGCGGACACCCGCATCCATAATCCCGATACGCCTCCGCCCGGCGACGCCCGGGCGTTCCCCGCCCCCGCGCAGCCGCCGGCCGTCCTCTCGGCGGAGGCGACCTCCCTGGAGTCGCTCGTCCACCACCGGTGTTCGGCGCCCCACGATCTGCCGTTCGACGAGGTCCACCGGCTGTTCAGCGAACGCAACGTCGACTTCATTGCATTGACGCGCGACGGCCGCGTTTGCGGGCTCTGTTCCCGCCTGCAGCTGGGCTTCATGCTGGGCTCGCGCTACGGCTTCGCGATCTACAGCCGCAGCCCCGCGCACCTCGCGCAGGTCGCCCATCCCCTCGTGTTCGCGCGCGCCACGCCCGTGCGCGAGATCCTCGACCGGACGCTGGCGCGGAAAGGGGACGAGTTCCACGAGGACGTGCTCCTGGTCGACGACGACCATCGGCTGCTCGGCCTGATCCCGGTCCAGGCGCTGGCCCAGCTGCAGAGCCGGCTGGTCGAGGAACAACTCGGCGAATTGCGCCGCCAGCACGAGTTGCAGCACCGGCAGAACCTCAATCTCTTTCAGGTGAATCACGCGCTGCGGCAGACCCAGGCGCTCTACCGTTGCCTGTTTGCGAACAATCCGCTCGGCATCGCGCTTCTCGACACCCGGGGCGCTGTGCAAACCCACAATCAGCGCCTCGGCGAGCTTCTGAACCTCGGCGAGAATCCCCAAAAGGAGCCCGCCCTGGTCAGCCTGGTCGCGGAGCGCGAACGCGCCCTGTTCCAGAACCTCCTCCTTGCGCTCGAGAGCCACATCCCGACGCCCGCGACCCACGAATTCACGTTTCAGATCGCCGGCCGTGGACCGCGAATCTTCCGCCTCAGCACAAACTGGATCGGCGAAACCAGCCAGATTTGCGCCTGCCTCGAGGATATCAGCGACCAGCGGACCGTGGAGCGCCATCTGCGGCGCCAGGAAAAGCAGCTGCTCCTCGACACGCTGGTCGGCGGGATCGCACACGAGCTGAACAACAAGCTGACGCCGGTCATGGGTTTCGCCGGCCTGCTTGAACCCATACTCGACGAACGCTCACGGCTCTATGTCGGCTACATCAACAAGAGCGTCGTCGAGGCGGCCCACATCATCCGCCAGCTGCTCCAGCTTTCGAGGCCCGACTCGGGCCATCCGCAGATCGTCGACCTGCGGCAGGTCGTCGAGGAGTCGCTGGTGATGCTGAAATTCCAGCTCCGGGAGACGGGCGTCCGGGTCCGGACGGTCCTGGAGACCGATCCCGTCAACGTCCTCGCCGACAGCGCGCAGCTCAAGCAGGTGTTCATGAACCTCACCATAAATGCCCTGCAGGCCATGGCTTCGACCGCGGAACCGGCGCTCGACATCGCGGTGAGCCGGCGCGATGGCGCCGCCTGCATGATCGTGAAGGACAATGGCGCCGGAATCCCGCCCGAGATCATGGGCCGGATTTTCGATCCCTTCTTCACCACCAAGGGCCCCGACAAGGGCTCGGGGCTCGGCCTGAGCATCTGCTCCAGCATCGCGCGCAAATACGACGGCGACATCTCCGTCGAGAGCGAGCCCGGGGCCGGGGCCGTTTTCACCGTGGCTTTTCCCGTCGCCGCGAGCGCGGCGCCCGCCCCGGGTGCGGCGAACCAGAAGCCGGATCCCGTCCTTCGTCCGGGCGAGTGGGCCGGCCACAAGGTTCTGGTGGTCGAGGATGAGGACGTGCTGCGCAAGCTGCTCCAGGAGGTGATCCGTTCCCATTTCGGCTGCCAGGTCGACGCCACGGCAAACGGAACGGAGGGACTGGCCCGGGCGACCCAGGAGCATTACGACCTTGTCGTGTCCGACATCTGCATGCCCGGGATGAACGGCGTCGAACTTTATCTGCGGCTGCGTGAACTGCAGCCCTCCATGGCCAGACGCTTTCTCTTTGTGTCCGGTTATGCGGGCGACCGGAAGCTCGACGAGCAAATCCGCGAATGCGACGTGCCCCTTGTGGCCAAACCGTTCTCGATCGCACGCCTCGCCGGAGCCTGTCTGCCGTTCTTCAGGGCCGCCCGGCCGGCGGCGTAAATCTCCAACCCAGAGCTCTTCTCAGGCGAAAACCAGGGTCGGCATCGTCAGAATCCGGTCTCAACTGGATTCTTCTCCGGCCTCCGCCCCCACAAAGGCCATTTTTCAGGTCTCACGCACTGCTACGCGTAAGTCCGTCCCAAATGGCGCCAGCCATTTGCCAAGGAGCCCGGAGGACGAAGTCCGGCAGGCTCCTTGGATTTGCCCCGATCGTCACGCATCCGACACAGGTCCGTCACCTGTGGATGAGACTCTAGGAGGCTGTCGGAACGCAAGTCCGACAGCCTCCTGGGGCTGACCGAAATCCTCCGCCTGAGCGAACATGTGAAACTGGCCATCGTCACCGAGACCTTCCCTCCCGAGATCAACGGCGTCGCCATGACCTTTGGGATTATCGCCCGTGAATTGGGCCGTCGGAAGCACGAGGTGACGGTCTACCGGCCACGGCGGTCCGATCTTTCCAGCACCGCCGAGCACCCGGAATATCGCGAGGAGCCCCTGCCCGGTCTGCCGCTGCCCGGTTACCCCCTGATGCGGCTCGGCCTGCCCGCGCGACGGCGGCTAAAAAGGCTGTGGCGGGCCGGACGCCCGGATCTCGTGCACGTCGCCACCGAGGGTCCGCTCGGCGCATCGGCGGTAAGCGCCGCCCGGGCGCTCGGCATACCGGTCACATCGAGCTTCCACACCAATTTCCACCTCTATGCGAAGTGCTACGGATTCGCACCCCTGCGCGGAGCCGCGATCGCATGGCTGCGCCACGTTCACAACCGCACGCTGCGCACCTTCGCACCGACCGAGGAGCTCTGCCAGGAACTTTTCGCGCTTGGCTTCACCCGGCTCGGCGTGCTCTCGCGCGGCGTGGACTCCAAAAGCTTTTCACCCGCTTTCCGCTCTTCTGCACTTCGCGCCAGCTGGGGCGCCGTCAATGGAGACGTCGTCCTGCTGCACGTCGGCCGGATGGCGGCCGAAAAGAACTATCCGCTCCTGTTCGCCTCGTATTCCGCGATGCGCGCCGTCCACCCGCGCCTGCGTTTTGTGCTCGTCGGCGACGGCCCGTTGCGGCCGGCCCTCCAGGCGGCCCACCCGGAGTGCATTTTCACCGGGTTCATCCCGCGCGAAGCCCTGTCCCGCCACTACGCCTCCGCCGACGTCTATGTGCATGCAAGCCTGACTGAGACCTTCGGCAATGTGGTCACCGAAGCGATGGCCAGCGGCCTTGCGATAGCCAGTTTCGACTATGCCGCGGCGCGCCAGTTCGTCCGCCACGGCGAGAACGGTCTCGTCGCACCCCGGCACGATCCGCAGGCGCTCGCGGCCGCCGCCGCCGAACTGGCGCGCGACGGAGCGTTGCGGGACCGCCTGCGCGCGAACGCCGCCGCCCGGGACGATCACTCCTGGACCAACGTCATCCTCCGGTTTGAGGCCGACCTGCTCGCCGTCATCGAAGCAAACCCGCCATGAGCAAACTCCTCATCCTCACCGCAGGTTTCGGCGAGGGGCACAATGCAGCCGCCCGCAACCTCGCCGCAGCCGGCGACGCGCTGCATGGTCCCGGAACCGCACAGGCCGTCGACCTCCTCGCCCTTTGCTCTCCGCGGCTCAACCGGATCGCCCGCCACGCCTATCTCGCCGCAATTAACGGCACGCCGGGACTCTGGAGCGCGTTTTACCGGTGGGTGGACCACAATGAGATCTTTCCCCGGCACCTCTGGCTGCTGCGCCGGGAGCTCCGCCAGCTGGATCTGCTGATACAGCGGGAGCAACCGGCGGTCGTTTGCAGCACCTTTCCCGCCTACGGGTTCCTTCTCGAGCGTCTCGCCTCCTCGGGCCGGCTGACTGCGCCGTTCTACAACGTCGTGACCGATTCCATCAGCATCAACTCCCTCTGGGTCCGCCCGGCCTGCACCGCATGGTTTGTCCCCAACCAGGACACGGCCCTCGTGATGCGCGCCCGGGGGGTGCCGGCGGCCAGGCTGCGGGTCCTTGGCTTTCCGGTCCCTGCGTTCTTCAGCGAACATGCCGGGAGCCTCTCCCCGCCCGATCTTGCCGCGGGAGCGACACCACGCGT
Organism: Opitutia bacterium; assembly: GCA_003157575.1. Taxonomy (GTDB): domain Bacteria; phylum Verrucomicrobiota; class Verrucomicrobiia; order Opitutales; family Opitutaceae; genus Fen-1467. Next base: position 3,350 of record PMKA01000341.1, on the reverse strand, counting down.
CTTCTACATCGTCCACTCCGGCGTCCGCCACGCCCTGTCGACCGCGCGCCGGCTGCTGGAGGATTCCGACTGGGAGCTGACGTTCGCCGTCGGCCGCGACGATCACCTGCGGCGACAGCTCGAACGCCTCGCCGCCGGCCGGCGCCGGCGCACCGACATCCTCGGCTGGACCAACGAGGTTCCACGTCTGTTGATGACCCACCATGTAGTCATCAGCAAGGCGGGCGGCGCCACCACCCAGGAGGCGATCGCCGCACGTTGTCCGATGCTTGTGAACCAGGTCGTGCCGGGACAGGAGGAGGGCAACTACGAATTGCTCCGCCGCCACGGCGTCGGCGGGCTGGTCGAGACACCCGACGCGGTTGTCCGCTCGCTGCGGCAGGCGTTTGCAGACAAGGGCTCTCTCTGGCTCAAATGGCGCGAGGCGCTCGCGCCCCTTGCCCGGCCCGAAGCCAGCCGGGCCATCGTTGCCGAGATGCTCGGCGGGGGCGTCCCGGCTCCGGTCACGACCGCCGCATGAAGACGCTCTTCATCTTCAACCCCTTTTCCGGCCGGAACCGCCGCAGTCCCCGTCTCGCGGCCGAGCTGCAGGCGTTCTCAAAAGCGCACCGGCTGGACGCCGGGATCGTGTTTACCGAGTGCCCGGGCCACGCCACCGAACTTGCCCGCAACGCGCTCGATGCCGGGGTCGAGCGCATCGTGGCCGTCGGCGGCGATGGAACGATGAACGAGATCGCCCAGGCGCTCGTTGGCTCGCCCGCCGCCCTCGCCCTCGTGCCTTGCGGCTCGGGCAACGGCCTGGCGCTTCACCTCGGGCTGCCCACACGGGCGCGCCGCGCCCTCGCGCTGCTCGTCGACGACACCGCCCGCACCGTGTCCATCGACACCGGCACGGCCAACGGCCACCCGTTCTTCAACGTCATGGGCCTTGGTTTTGACGCCGAGATCAGCTTCCGGTTCAACCGCCTCTCCCGCCGCGGGCTCCCCGCATACGCGCGCACCGGACTCGCCGCATTCCTCCGGCACCGTCCCGAAAAGGTCACCATTTCCGACGACCACGGCGCCCGCATGACGCTGGACGCCTTCATCGTGGCCGTGGCCAACTCCGACCAGTACGGCAACAACGCCAGGGTTGCGCCGGGGGCCTGGGTGGACGACGGCCTGCTGGATCTCGTTGCCGTGCGCCCGCCCGGCCTGCTCGGCGCGGCTGCGCTCGTGGTCCGGCTCTTTCTGGGCACAATCGGCGGAAGCCCGCACATCTGGCGACTGCGCGCCGCGCACTTCGTCATCGAGCGATCCGCCCCGGGCCTTATCCACACGGATGGCGAGACCCATCCGGCCGCGGCAACGGTGACGGTCGAGGTCCGCCCGCGCAGCCTGCGCCTTCTGGTTCCCTCCAACTGCAGGATCCCATCCGCAATTCCGCTCTCCAGCCACCCCGAACCATGGAAAAGAACCGTCTTTCAGTCCGCACGGTGATCATCTCCGACGTCCACCTCGGCACGACCGAGTGCAAGGCGCGCGAGGTGAACCATTTTCTGCGAAACATCCGCTGCGAGAAGCTCATTCTCAACGGCGACATCATCGACGGCTGGCAGCTCCGGCGTTCCGGCCAGTGGACGAAGGCGCATACCCGCTTCATCCGGATCGTCCTCAAGATGCTCGAAAAACGGGACACGACCGTCATCTATGTCCGGGGCAACCACGACGACGTCCTGGCGAAGTTCCTGCCGCTGGAATTCGAGAATCTCTCCATCGTCGAGGATTACATCCACGAAGGGCTCCGCGGCCGCTATTTCGTCCTGCATGGCGACGTGTTCGACACCGTCACGCAGAACTTCGCGTTCCTCTCCCACTTCGGCGACTGGGGGTACCAGGTGCTCCTGAAACTCAACCGCGCCTACAACGCATGGCGCGCCTGGCGCGGCAAGGAGTACTGGTCGCTGAGCAGCGCGATCAAGGCCCGCGTCAAATCCGCGGTCAACCACATCTCCAAATTCGAGGATCACATCGCCAGGCTCGCCCATGATCACCAATGCGCCGGCGTGATGTGCGGACACATCCACACGCCCGCCGACAAGATGATCGGCGACGTCCATTATCTGAACTCCGGCGACTGGATCGAGTCGCTGACGGCGATCGTCGAACACCACGACGGGCGCTTTGAACTGCTCGACTACGTGAGCTTCCTCCGGGAATACCCAATGCCGCCGGAGGAGTCCGCGGCCGGGTCCGCGGTTGAGCTTGTGGAAATGGCGAGTGGATGAACCCTCCGCTCGCTCACGCTCGCAGCTACGGTCCGATTCCCGGCTGCCGCGCGAGGATACATCACGCCTGGCCGCCCGCCGGGCCCTTCTTCACCTCGTCGGTATGGCGCACGTCCTTGCCCTGGCTGAGATAGATCATCTCCTCGGCGATATTGGTGGCGTGGTCCGCAATGCGCTCGATCGATTTCGAGACGAACATGAGCTCGATCGCGCGGGAGATCGTCGCGGGGTCCTCCACCATGAAGCTCGTCAGCTCCCGGTAGAGCTGGCGGTTGAGATCGTCCACCTCGGCGTCGCGCCTGCACACCGCGACCGCCTTCGCCTCGTCGACCTGCAGGAAACAGTCGAGCGCATCGCGCAGCATTTCCAGCGCGATGGTCGCCATGCGGGGTATGTCGATATAGGCCTTGAGCGGCGGCTCGGCGCCGAGCTTGATCGAGCGTTTTGCGATGCTCGTCGCCTCGTCCCCCACCCGTTCGAGATCGTGGCTCGCCTTCATCCCGACGATCACGAGGCGCAGATCGCTGGCGACCGGAGCGCGCAGGTTCATGTAGCGCACGGCCTCGTCGTCAATTTCGACCTCCAGGCGGTCAAGCTTGTCGTCGGCGGCGATCACCTGGCCGGCGAGAGCCGGGCTGCCTTCCTCCAGCGCCTTGACCGCCGCGTGGACCTGCTCGATGGCCGTCTCCCCCATCACGATGAGCTTTGAGCGGAAGGTTTCGAGTTCGGTGTCGAAGAATCGTTTCATGGGTGGGAAAACAGGATTGCGGCGGGGCGACATCAACCGAAGCGACCGGCGACATAAGCCTCGGTCTGGGAATTTGCGGGCTTCATGAAGATGGTCCGTGTCTCGTCGAATTCAACCAGTTTGCCGAGGTAAAAGAACGCCGTGCGGTCCGACACCCGCGCAGCCTGCTGCATGTTATGGGTGACGATCACAATCGTGTACTTCTTCTTCAGCTCGTGAATCAGCTCCTCGACCTTGGCGGTGGCGATGGGATCGAGAGCTGAACAAGGCTCGTCCATCAGGATGATCTCGGGCTCGACGGCGATCGCACGTGCGATGCAGAGGCGCTGCTGCTG
>PMKA01000123.1 GCA_003157575.1 Opitutia bacterium | reverse complement strand
TCCTCGAATTCGCCGCGGTACTTCGCCCCGGCGATGAGCGATCCCATGTCGAGTGCGAAGATCGTCTTGTCCTTCAAGCCCTCCGGGACGTCGCCGCGGAGGATGCGCTGCGCGAGGCCTTCGACGATGGCGGTCTTGCCTACGCCGGGTTCCCCGATCAACACGGGGTTGTTCTTCGTCTTGCGTGAAAGGATGCGGATGGCGCGGCGGATTTCCTCGTCGCGTCCGATGACCGGATCGAGCTTGCCCTTGCGCGCCTGCTGCACGAGGTCGATTCCGTATTTTTCCAGCGCCTGGTAGGTGGTCTCAGGGTTGTCGGAGGTCACGCGCTGGTTTCCACGGATCTCGCTCAGCGCCTTCAGGACCTTCGCGCGGTCGAGTCCGAAGCTCTTGAGGTACTTCTTGAACGACTCAGGCTTGGCAACGTCGACAAGGCTCAGGAAAAGGTGCTCCGTGCTGACGTATTCGTCCTTGAGGTTGCCCGCCGCCTCCTCGGCCTTTGTGAGAACCTCGTTGACCGCCTGAGAGACATAGATCTTCGAGACGTCCACGCTGCCCGTCACCTTGGGCAGCCGGTCGAGTTCACGTTCCGCCGCAAGCTGCATTGCGCCGACGGTCAGACCGAGTTTTTCAACAAGCGCCGGCACGATGCCGCCCTCCTGCGTAAGCAACGCAGCAAGAAGATGCCACGTCTCCACTTCGGTGTTCGAGCGCCGGCGGGCCTGGTTCTGCCCCTCTTCAACCGCCGAACGCGCCATTACGGTCAGCTTGCTGGGATCCATAAAGATCGACAACGCAGGACGCGCGCCAATCCCCTTCAGAATGAACCCAACGGCGCCGGTGTGTCAAACGGGGGACAGTTTGACTTCCGCAGCGCCGCCCCGGCGCATCCGAGTCCCAATTCGCTGGCGGCGACAGCGCGCCGCCCTCCACGCCCTGGCCCGCCTGTTTTCATAGAGACGCTGCTACTCGCCGGCCACGATTGTCGCCGCCAGCGGCCGTTCGACCGTATGTTCCTTGCGGATCTCGACGCTCCGGACGGAAATCCGGTACTCGCCTTCGAACGCGTGCGGCACGACCACACGTCCGCTTGAATCGGCAGCATAGGTCCCGCGCGTCCGCCAATCGTGGTTGATCAACCGGTCCAGCCGCCAATAGGCCGGCTTGGCTGAGCCGTCCTTTCGCAACAGCCCGACCGGACAACCCAGCCATGCCGACCTGTCGGAATAATCCCAATAGGTTATCCCGCCGACCGCGGGATGGCTGTACGCCAGCCGGTAGAACAGCTCAAGGTAATCGGCCTGGGCAGCTTCGCCGCCGGGAGTCGTCTCCCAGGGCGGATCGGCCGGACGGAAATTGAAGGCCCGCGGCGCCCCGGACGCGACGCTCAGCTCCGTGAAAAACACCGGCCTGTTCAGCAGCGCGAGCCGGTTCAGGACATTCCACATCTGCGGGATGGACCAGGCGCCGTTGTGCATGTGGCTCTGCAACCCGATCGCGTTGAGCGTCCCGCCCGCTTCCAGGACATTCTTCAGGAGTTCGTAATACTCCGGAGTGCTGTCGTAGTCGTTGACCATGGCAACGGTCCGTGGATTCAGCGCCTTGAACTGTCGCAGGAAGTCTGCGATGACCGCCGCCTTGCGTCCGCCCGCGAACACCGGAGTCAGCGGCGTCTGAGAACGCTCCCACGCGACGACTTCGTTGAACACGTCCACGCTCGCCATCCGCTGAAGGACGGCCGGCGTCGCGCGCCTCAGCAGGCCGTCCATCCACTTTTGAAGCGCTTCCACCGACGCGTCCTGCTTTCCGAGCCAGGCAGGGGCGGCGATGTTCCAATAGAGCGAATTGCCGCTCGCCCGCAGACCATGCTGATCGAGCCAGTCGAGCGCCTTCACGTATTCGCCGTCGGAATAGGCGCCGGGCGAGGGCTCGAAATTCGCCGCGGAGAGCTGGACGGTCGCGGAATTGAACAGCCGCGTGAAGGCTTCGCGATGACAGCGGTCCGCCTGGGTCTTGTCCAAATTGAGGAGTCCCCAGTCGAAGCCGGCGCCAAACCAGAACCGATGACGCAGGTGCTCAACGTTGACGACGGCGCCCGGCCGTGGATGTCCGGCAGCATCCACGACGCATACGGTGATCGGCGCGGTGCGATTGTTCCGGATGCGCTCTTCGATGCCGGCGATCACCTGCGCCTCGTCAGCCGGCGGCGACTGCGGCCCCAACAACCTCCCCGCACGCTTGCGCTCGTCCGCCGACAGCTCCGCTTCGCCCACCGGCTCAAGACTCGCCACAGCCAGAGCCAGGGTGCCAGGGTCGTCGATCAAGACGACGAAATCCAGCGACGCCTGCCCCCCCGGTACCCTCGCATAACCCGTTACCTCCTTCCAGCTCGCTGCCGGCAGTCCCTCGCGCACGCTGCCAAAACTGGTCCACGGAGCGGCCGTGGTCCGCAGCACGAGCTCCACCTGCATCGGCAGCGTGGCGCGGCATTTCAGCTTCAGCCTGTACATGCCTTCCGCAAGGGGTCCGGCCGTCTGCACAAGGCGGCACCGTCCGCCCTGCAGGGGGCCGAGGCTCACCTGCTGCAACCGGCGGCGCTCTTCCGGATCGTCCACCACGGCGCAGACCGGTGCCAGGGGAAGCGCCGAAGATCCATCGCGCCAGCCGTCAGCCAGACGTCCGTCGGCAGAAGCGCTGAACTCCGCGTTGCGGAGCAATTCCGCGGCCCTTGCACCGACGACCGGTTGGAGCGCCACCAGGAGCCCGATCGCGAACGGCACTAAAATGCTGCGAATTCGCATCGATCCAGCCGCGTTTCCGCCAATTGTAGGAGCTTGCTCGCAAGCGATGCCTTCCTTCGCCTGCAAGCAGGCTCCTACAGGTTCCAGCCAAATCGTAGGAGCTTGCTCGCATGCGATGCCTTCCTTCGCCTGCAAGCCCCGCCCCTGCAGAGCGCGCAGAGAGGCACCTGCGCCGATCGACTGAACGGCATCATATCGACCAGTTAGGGCGGGGCTCATTGAACGATCACAATCTGGCCCCAGACTCGAAAGGCGGCAATGAAAAGCCCACGGGCACCGCGATTGTCGAGAAAAGCAATTACATCCCCTATGCATACACTTTTCAATCCAACGCGGCGACCGTGGGCCAATTGGGAAAAACGGACTTCAAACAACCGGGAGTCGGGGGCGCCTCCGATGAAAGCTCCGAACAAGCCGGGAACGCGAGAATCCGAACTCATCATTTCGGCGCCGTTCTGTCGAGAAAACGCTGACCGTCTTGAGAACCTTGCGCTCCTGTAGGCCCCGCGAGTGAAGTAAAGTCTCAAAACCGGTCTTGAAACAACAACTGCCACGCAAAACTGATTGATGACAACCACTCACAGCTGCATGCCATTCAAGCGCCGCGCAACCCGTCCATGAGCCGCGAGAATTTCGCAGGCGTCCCCATTGAAGGATCTCACCCTCTCAAAACCCATCTTCCTATGAATCGAACGATGAAGTTCCACCCGGCCTGTCTGTCCATCGCCTTGGCCGTTCTCGGCGGCGCAACGTCCGTTTTGGGGCAGGTATCCCCACAGACGCTGGTCCTCGACGGCACCTCGCAGGGGAAGCTGTTTGAAGGCGTGGGCGCTGTCAGCGGAGGCGGCGGCACGTCGGTTCTCCTGAAGGATTACCCTGAACCGCAGCGCAGCCAGATCCTGGACATTCTCTTCAAGCCGCAGTTCGCCGCCTCGATGCAGGCGTTCTATGTGGAGGTCGGAAGCGATGGAAACGCGACTCAGGGCGCCGAGCCGACGCACATGCGCTCGCGAACCGACGAGAACTACCGCCGCGGCTATGAATGGTGGCTCATGGTCGAGGCGAAACGGCGCAATCCCGCAATCACGCTCGACGCCTGCGCCTGGGGCTGTCCGGGCTGGATCGGCAACGGCGAATTCTGGTCGCGGGACATGTGCGACTACTATGTGAAATGGATCAAGGGCCTGAAGACGAATTACGGCCTGGATCTTGACGCGATCGGCTGCCGCAACGAGCGCGGGGCAAACCCGTCGTGGCTCAAGATGTTCCGGGCGACGCTCAACGAGAACGGCCTTAACAACGTGCGCATTCACGCATTTGACGATCCCGGCGACAACCGCATGTGGGGCTGGATCCCGGAACTCGACAAGGACAAGGACTTCGCCGACGCCATCGCCATCGTTGGCAACCACTGTCTGACCAATGTGCCCCGGCCGGCCTCCGTGCGCGAGACCGTCGAGCGGCTTGGCAAAACGGTCTGGAACACCGAAGAGCACGTCTACAACGACGGCGGAAAACAATACAGCGACGACTTCGCCTGCGCGCTGGGCGCGGTGCACCTGTTCAACGCCAACTTCATCGAGCAGGGGGCGACGAAGATCGTCAACTGGTACCTCGTCGGTTCCTGCTATCCCATCGAACCGTACTACCAGCAGCCGCCGGCGCTGTTCGCCAGCAGCCCCTGGAGCGGACACTACTCACTCAAGCCGATCATCTGGTCCTACGCCCATTACGGCCAGTTCACGAAGATCGGCTGGCGGTACGTGAGCAGCGGCTGTACGCCCCTGCAGGCCGGCGGAACGGTCGTGACTTTGAAGTCCGACGGTGGCGACTACAGCGTGATCGCCGAGACCGCGGGGGCGACGGCGCCGCAAAGCGTGACCTTCAAGGTCGGCGGAGGTCTTTCCACTCGCGCCCTGTGCGTCTGGAAGACGTCGCGCGACGCCCAGTTCGTCCGGCAGGCCGACATAACGCCGTCCGCGGACGGCGTGTTCAGGTGCGCGTTCGAACCTGACGCAATCTATTCCATCTCGACGACAAGAGGACAGCAAAAAGGCGGGTTTGCGGACGTCCCCGCCGAGCAGCCGTTCCCCTTCCCGTACTTCGAGACGTTCGATCACTATTCCGCCCCGGAGAAGTTTGGCTATCTGCCCCACTACACTGCCGACATCTGCGGCGTGTTCGAGATCGCCGAGCGCCCCGACAGGGCCGGCAAATGTCTCCGACAGGTCGTTGATCGCAAGGTCGTGAGCTGGGCGCCGGAGTGGAAGCCCTATACTGTGCTCGGCGACGCGCAATGGACGGACTACGAGATCAGTGCGGACATCGCCTTTGACGATGGCGGATGGGCCGGCGTCATGGGCCGAATCGTCAACACCGGGAACGGCTGGGATGGCGACGCCAACGGGTATTATGCGAGACTCAACCCGGACGGCAGCTGCGCCATCTACATCGCGAGCGAGCACCTGGAGGGGACGCGGGACCGCCAGCTCGCGGCGGGTCAGGCTAGGGGCTGGACGTCTGGCGGCTGGCACAACGTCAAACTGCAGTTCAAAGGACCGACAATCACGATGCTCGTGGACGGCGTCGCGGCGGCCAGCATCGAGGATGGAACGTATGTCCGCGGGATGGCCGGCCTGATCACCGGCGGCGACGGCAATGCCAGGAACACTGCGCTCTTCGACAATCTGCTCATCAACCGCGTGAACGGCGCCGCAGTCAAACCGAGCGTTTTCGTTCAGGACCGGCATCCCATCTACGGCCCGGTTGGCGTCATCAAGTAGCTGTCGCTCAGATCCAGCGGCCCCGGCGGCGTTTTGCGTGGCCGTGACCATCCGCTGAACGCTGCCATCCGGTCGCGGATCTGACGCCTTTGAGGCGGTCGATGTAGGAGCCTGCTTGCAGGCGATCCCAAGACAATGGATCGCGTGCAAGCCAGAAACCGGGCCGTGGCTGCGAGCGTGCGCGAGCGGAGGGTTCGTCCACCCGCCGTTTCGACAGGGGTTCACGTTCGCGGCCCCGCTTTTCATGAAACCGCCCCTATCCACGATTTTTAGGACTTGATTGCGAGTGGAAGTTTATAAAACCTGCCATCATATCCTTTTGAATTTTCGTCTAAACAGCCAGGCAGGACAGGCCGCCACGCTTCGGGTTTTTGGCGCATTTGCTTTCTGCACGATCCTCGCCGTCCTGCCCCGCCCCGTTTTGGCGCGCGGATGGAGCGACGCCTCGGCCGGCAGGCCGCTGCTGCAGGTTTTCAAACCGGCTGACTACCATGGAAGCAACCGGGTGAGCGCGGCCGCGCAGGACGCCGACGGCGTGCTCTATTTCGGAGGGGACGGCCTCATCGAGTTCGATGGAACGACGTGGCAGCACTGCACAGTCGGTAACAACTTGGGCGTACGCGGACTCGCGGTGGACGACAACGGCCGCATCTGGGTCGGCGGCGCCGGGGAGCTCGGGTTCTGCGAGCGGGACCCGGCCGGCCGCCTGCGTTACGTTTCGCTCCTGTCCATGCTTCCTCCGGAGCACCGCAGCCAACTCGTTGTCTGGGACGTCGAGACGACGCCGCGGGGCATCGTCTTCTCCGCGGGCAACAAGATCATGCGATGGGACGGAAAGTCGTTCGCCGTCTGGCCGCTGCCCGAGGCCCGCCAGGCAACATTGCAGAGGATCAACGACGCCGTCTACATCACACACGAGGAAACCGGGCTCTGGAAACTCGACGGCGACCAGCCTGTTCTCGCCGTGCCGTCCGATCCTTTGCTCAAACAAGTCCCCTGCTTTCTCGAACCGCTCGGGGGCGATGCATTCCTCGGCGTGACCGCCTCGGACCTGGTCCGTCTCGACGGTTCGAAGATGACCGTGCTCCCGGGCGACTGCGGGAGCTTCATCCGGGAAAACCTCCTCGCGGCGGCCTGCGCAATCGACGATCACACGTTTGCGATCGGCACCTACCGCGGAGGGGTCGTTCTCGCCGACGACCACGGCAACATCCTTCGGGTGATCGACCGCGCCTCTGGGCTGCCCGATCAATGTGTCAACGGCCTGTTCCTCGATCGCGAAAGGAACCTCTGGATCACAACCCAGGGAGGAATCGCGCGGATGGACACCTGCGAAGCCGTGACCCTGTTCGACGACGCCAACCATCTGGCCGGAGTGCCCATCGGCTCCATCGCCGTGCAGGACGGCCGCCTGCATGTCATCACCGGCGACGGCATCCTCGCTTTGAAACCGCGCACCGCCGCGCTTTCCCCAGCCGCGTTCGAAATCCTCCCGAACCCCGATCTCAAACGCAGCCACCTGGCCTTGTTGTCCCATGCCCGGGGCCTGCTCAACGCCGGATTCGGCGGCATACGGCTCCTGCAGCCGGACGGAGCGCTGCAGGAGATCTACAAGACTCCGCTGGATGTTGAAAACCTGCTCGGCTCCAGACGCCGTCCCGGACGAACCTATTTCTCGGACCGCAACAGCGTTGGCTGGCTGGAGGAGGCGGACGGACGATGGCAGGCTCATCCGCGCCAAGCGCCATTGCCCGAGGCAGCGACTTCGCTTGCCGAGGACGCTGCGGGCAACCTGTGGGTCGGCACGTTCTCGAAAGGAGTCCTGCGAATCGCCTTCAACGGAGACGGCGCCATGATAAATGTCGCTTGTTTCGAACCCGGGGCCGCCCTTCCGGCCGGCACCGGCAGGATCAAGGTCGGCGCTTTTCATGATCGCGTGGTGTTGTTGACGCAAACAGGCATTCTGCTGCACAGCCCCGTCGAGGACGTGTTTCGCCCGGTGGACTCGTTGCGGGGCCTGACAAAGGGGCTCGCGCTGTCAAACCCCGATGCCCAGGGAAACGTCTGGCTGGCGGCCGAAACTCCGCTCGCCGGGGACGGCACACGGCCCGTTGTCGGCGTTCTCACGCTCGACGAACACCGCCGCCCGGCATGGCGGCAGCTTCCCATCGCCGGACTCGATCGCGCGGGCACACCCGAGGTGCTCTGCCTTCAGGACCGGACGCCGGAACAGCCCGTCCTGTTCATCGGCGGCGCCGAGGGCCTGCTTCGCGTGATGCTGGCCGACCTGCACGAGCAGCCTGCCCCGTTCGGCATCCTCCTGCGCTCCGTCCGGGCGCGCGCGCCGGGGAATGAGACTGCGCTCCCGCTTTCCGGCGCCGGGCCCCCGCGCCTGCCCTTTGCCCGCGACCGCGTCGAATTCGAATTCGCCGCCGCCATCTACCAGAACGCACGCTTTGTGCGCTACCAGACTCAACTGACAGGCTTCGAACGCGACTGGGCCGAGCCCAGCGCCAGGAATTCCCGCGAATTCACCCATCTGAGCGAAGGCGCATACACCTTTAAGGTCCGCGCCGCCAATGCCGAAGGCCGGTGGAGCGAACCTGCGGCCTACACGTTCTTCATCCTGCCCCCATGGTACCGGACTTCGTGGGCCTACTCCCTGTTTGCCTTGACCGCCAGCGGCCTGTTCTACAGCGGCTACCGGATCCGCGTCAGCCAGATCCAGCTCCGAAGCCGGAGGCTCGAAGCGCTTGTGCGCCGCAGAACCGAGGAACTCGCGCACGCCAATTCCGCAAAGACCGATTTCATAGCGAACATGAGCCATGAAATCCGCNNCTCAACGGCGTCATCGGCCTCGCGAGCCTTCTGCAGGACTCCGAACTCAGCCCCCGCCAGCGGGAAATGGCCGTTTCCCTTCACAAGTGCGCGGAATACCTCTCAACCCTGGTCGAGGACATACTCGACTTCTCCAAAATCGAGGCCGGCCTCATCACCATC